>JBOFQK010000001.1:0-1444 GCA_051660865.1 Culicoidibacterales bacterium
GTGTGAACGTGCGCGGGCAGCGCAAGCCGACTTGATTTTAGCGGTTGGTGGCGGGTCAACTTGTGACTATGCCAAAGCGGTATCGATTTCGGCATATTGTCCAACAAATCCTTGGGAAACGTACTTTTTACGTTTTGAAGATGTTGCGCCAACGACGAAAATTATTCCAGTCGGTTGTATATTAACGATGGTTGGAACGGGTTCTGAGATGAATGGTGGTACGGTAATTAGTGATCCGGAAAACAATTTAAAAATTGGTCATGTTTTTGGGGAGAATGTCTTTCCTAAATTTACGATTTTAAATCCGACGTATACGTACTCGGTCCCACAATACCAAATGGTTGCTGGCTTTTTTGATATTATGTCGCACATTTTAGAGCAATATTTTTCAGGAACGGATGATAATACATCTGATTATTTAATGGAAGGGTTGCTGCATTCATTGATTCATAGTTCGAAAATCGCGGTACAACAGCCTGATAATTATGAAGCGCGCAGTAATATTATGTGGACATCGACGTGGGCGTTAAATACGCTTGTGTCAAAAGGAAAAGCGATGGATTGGATGGTTCATATGCTTGGTCAATCGATTGGGGCATTTACGAATGCCACACATGGGATGACGTTATCGGCGATTTCACTGCCTTATTATCGCTATATTATGCCGCAAGGACTGGCGAAATTTAAACGCTTCGCCATCAATGTTTGGCATGTTGATCCAAACGGGAAAACGGATGAGGAAATTGCTAGTGCGGGATTAGCTTCGATGGAAGCGTATATGCGTGAATTAGGGCTCGTTATGAATAGTGCAGAGCTTGGGGTCACGCCGGAAATGATTCCTGGGATTATTGCGGGAGCACCAATTTTAACTGGTGGCTATCAGACATTAACTGCGGAAGATTTACACGCGATTTTAACGGAAAGTTTGGTGGGATAAGATGGATTTAACCGCATTTTTGCATCATGTTGCGGATCAAAAACCGTTACTACACGGCTCAAAAGCTCATCACTTTATGGTCACAGTTAGTGAGCAAGCACGCAAAATTACGGCGCAACTAAACAATCACTATTGTGATGCGGCAACAATCCGGGAGTTATTGACCCAGTTAACAGGGCGTGAAATCGGGGACGGTGTTGTGCTGTTCCCGCCGTTTACGACTGATTTCGGACGCAATTTACAGCTTGCGAACAATGTGTTTATTAATTCCGGTTGTCGCTTCCAAGATCAAGGTGGGATTACGATTGGTGAGGGCACATTTATCGGCCATAACGTTGTGTTGGCGACGCTGAATCATGGGATTGCGCTGCATGAACGGATGCATACGTATCCGCAACCGATTGTGATTGGTGAAAATGTGTGGATTGGTGCGAATGCAACGATTACCCCTGGTGTCACAATTGGTGATGGTGCGATTATTGCTGCCGGAGCGGTTGTGACGAAAGC
>JBOFQK010000002.1:0-3007 GCA_051660865.1 Culicoidibacterales bacterium
AAGCCACTTGAAGACGTCGTAACGTTTATTTAAAGCGTAAGAGTGTAAATAAATTTGCCAAGTAGGTGATTGACGATGAATGATAATTGGTGGATGATTCTAGCTGCTTATCTAATTGGGAAAAACAGCCAACAAAAAACGCAGAATGAAGCTAAAAAAACGGAATCAATAAATTATGACCCTGTCTATCAAGTTGGACTTAGGATGATTAATTGGCAGTTTGTCGGTCAATGTCTATTGGCAGCAGTCGTTGGTGCCTTACTTGCCCTCGTTTTTAGCTACTATAAGACTTGAAAACGCAATCTTGTTGAGAAAAACGGAACAATTTGTGAGAGGTTGACCAATGGAATCGGAGTGAATTAAAGTGTGCAACAGAAGCTGCTTGCACACCTTATTCATCATAATTGGAAGCACTCACTTGCCTTTCTGGTTGAACTCGCGTATACTGCTAAGGAATGAAGATGGAAAGGAAAATGAAGGATGATTATTTTTTGGAGTGCCTGGCTATTAGCAATTACTTACCTACTGTATGGTCAACGCGGAGCGATTGCGCGAACTGGGCAGTGGTTTAGTGTGGCGATTGCCTTGACTGGAGGATTGTTACTGATCAATCTTGTGCTAGCGAGTTTAGATGAGCAGTTATTGATCGTGGGAGCAACAATTTTAGTTGCCGTTGCCGCTGTGATTAAAGTTAATTATTTCAATATTGCCCGTTGGTGTGTGTTACTCGCCGCGTGCCTTGGCTATTTTTTACTCTTTTAAATGCCCGCACCCTTGAATTAAGTCAGGGGTGTTTTGTATTTTAAGGATTTATTGCTAGTATTTTTTGGAAAAAAGCGTATAATTGCCACGTAATTAAGAAAAACGGAGGGCGTTTTATGTCAATTTATGAAATTCCAGTAGTGAAAATGAGTGGTCAAGAAGTGACTTTGAGCGAGTATGCTGGGAAAGTATTGCTGATTGTCAATACGGCGAGTAAATGTGGGTTAACACCGCAATTTAAAGATTTAGAAGCGATTTATGAACAATATCGTGAGCAAGGGCTTGTGATTTTAGGGTTTCCCTGTGATCAGTTCATGAAGCAAGAATTTAATGACAATGCCGAAATTCACGAATTTTGCCAATTAAATTATGGCGTGACTTTCCCAATGTTTCAGAAAATTAAAGTCAATGGCAAAGATGCGCATCCGTTGTATCAACATTTAAAAGCAGCTCAAAAAGGGCTGTTTGGTAGTGAAATTAAATGGAACTTCACGAAGTTTCTTGTGGATCGTGATGGAAATGTCGTGAAACGCTTTAGTCCTGAAACTGAACCAATGGAAATTGTGGCAGATCTTGAGAGCTTACTCATAAAATAATTTGAACACCACGTTGTTGCGTGGTGTTTTTTCTTGTGAAAATCAAGGCTTTTTACTACGCAGAGTCGAATATTTGTGCTATGATACTAGTAAAGTTATTGAGCTTGTAATGATGAACGGAGGTGGAAATGATGAAAGTTTTAGTTTTAAATGGACCAAATTTAAATTTATTGGGAATTCGTGAACCAGAAGTGTATGGGACGCAAACGTTACTCGATCTTGAAAAACTGTTAGCAGTCAACGCACAACAAGCAGGTGTGGAACTCGTATTTGTCCAGAGTAATCATGAAGGTGTCTTAATCGATTGGTTACAGCAAGCGTTTTTCGAACAATTTACGGGCGTGATTTTTAATCCTGGTGCATATACACATTATAGCTATGCGTTGCACGATGCGGTTGCTAGCATTAGCACACCAGTTGTTGAAGTTCATTTAAGTGACATTACTAAACGCGAAGCATTCCGACAACATTCAGTGTTAGAAACAGTCGCGGCTGCGCGTTTTTATGGGAAGCATTTCCAAAGTTATTTAGAAGCATTACAGTATTTAATTGAAAGTGGGAATTAAACGATGAAAAACAGAATTGAAGCTATCCAAAATTATTTAACTAAACATAATTATGATGCGTATTATACTGAAAACCAATATAACCGCCGCTATTTAAGTGGGTTTACGGGAACGACAGGTGCAGTATTAATTACGAAAACGGACGCATATTTTATTACTGATTTCCGGTATACGCAACAAGCGAAAGCACAATGTCCAGTCTCAACGGTCATTGAGCACCATTCAACATTAGCACAAGCAGTTGCCGAATTAGCTTTAAGTCAAGGCATCAAAACGATTGCGGTTGAAATTGATCATTTAAGTGTTGCTTATTACCAAATGTTAGAAAAAACGTGGCCAGTGCAATTAATGCCATGCCAACGTCTCGTTGAAGATATTCGGATGATTAAGCAAGCCGATGAAATTGTGCTCATGAAAAAAGCGGTTGAAATTATTGAGCAAACGTATGCGTTTGTGCTTGAGACAGTGCAACCAGGAATGCGCGAATGTGATTTGGCATTAGAAGCGGAAACGTATATGCGTCGGCTTGGGGCGAGTGGGCCATCATTTGATACGATTGTTGCTTCAGGGTGGCGTGGGGCCTTACCACACGGACGTGCGAGCGAAAAAACGATTGAAACTGGTGAATTAGTAACAATTGATTTTGGGGCGTTTTACCAAGGCTATGCTTCAGATATGACGCGTACATTTGCGGTTGGGACACCAGCTTCAAGCCAGATGGTTGAGATTTATGAGCTTGTCTTGAAAGCGCAAGTTGCTGGAGTTGAAGCTGTGGCGCCAGGAAAAACATGTAAGTCAATTGATGATGTCACACGCGGAATTATTACTGCAGGTGGCTATGGACCAGAGTTTGGCCATACAACGGGTCATGGATTAGGACTGGAAGTGCATGAAGCACCACGCTTATCACAAATCGTCGAATTACCATTACAACCAGGAATGGTTGTGACGGTTGAACCGGGAATTTATGTTGAAGGACTTGGTGGAGTCCGGATTGAAGATGATATTCTCGTGACTGAAACAGGATATGAAAACTTGATGACAACACCAAAACAATTAATTATTGTTGGTGAATAGCAAAGA
>JBOFQK010000003.1:0-1635 GCA_051660865.1 Culicoidibacterales bacterium
ATGGGTTAATTGATCAGCAGGAATATCTTTTGGATAGAAGTTTCCTTGTCCACCCCAGATTGACCAGTCACCATAGTACATTACATTGCGGACTGTACTTGCTGCTCGTGCTTTTTGCGCTTCATAACTTTCTGGTTGCGCTGTTGTCACAACCGTTGGCGCCTCATAGGCGAAGACTTGAATTGTTGGGGCAAATGTCGTCGCTAACATTGCAGCTGCTGCTGATGTTGTCACAACTTTGCGCATTGATGAATACTTTTTCATAATTTTTTTGCTCCTTTGAATTTATCGTAACTATTGCTTGTTGATTTACTTAGACAATCACGGTTATTTTTTTGTCCGCGTTTGCTTCCTCCTTATTTCACCAAAAAATTGGGCATTTGCCTAGTATTTCGTCAGTTTCAACCCGTTTTTTGTCAGTTTTAGTGAAAAATACCAAAAATAATTTTTAAGCGTTGTTCTCAGCAAGCAAAAAAAAGGTATGGAAATCATCACGATTCCATACCTTTTTTTGTTGGTTAGCTATTATTTTTTTCGTCTAAATAAAATCATTCCTGCGGTTGCAGCCACTGCACTTCCGGCAACAAGCAACAACTGACTCAATTGCATTCCTAAATTCGGTAGGCTTGCTTCTGGCGTTGTTGGTTCAACCGTAGTTGGTGGTGTTTGGGTCTCACTTTCAGGGAGTGTCGGTTCTCCTTCTGTCGGTGGAATGACTTGTTCACCATCTGGTTGCGGTTGTTCTTCTGGCTGTTCAGGTTGTTCTGGCTGTTCAACGAAACCTAGTGCTTGATCAAAAGCGTTGAGCACTTCAACTTGTGTTGTTGCCACTTTCATCGTCGCAAACACATTATTTGCTCTTGGGCTCAAGAAACGCCACATTGTTTGCGCTTCAAATTCAAGATAATAGTACACAAAACCATCAGTGCCAACTTGTTTTGTCGTCTCAACAAGATACGGCATTAATTCCGCTAAATATTGTTGAGCCGCTTCCACGGTTAATTGCGGTTGTAACTCAATGACAACTGGGTCTACTTGTGTTCCTAATCCGCTCACGTTGCTGACAACACTTGAATCCAAGAGTAAATCTTCAAATGTCTCATTCATAATCGGTTGTGCTTTGACTGTCACAAGACGCGTTTTTGTCGCACTTGCGCCAGCACTATCCGTAACTTTGTATGTTACTGTGTACACTCCCGCTTGGCTCATGTCAACATTACTACTAATCACTTCGATAAGCTCTGTTAAGTCGCCATCTTCAGCATCGATTGCGCTGACACCTGTCAGTGGATCAAATGCATCGCCGACTGTTAGTGTCACGTCATCTGCACTAATTGTTGGAATTTTATTCATCCCGACTAGTTTGGCATTAACTGTCACAAGGCGCGTTTTTGTCGCACTTGCGCCAGCACTATCCGTAACTTTGTATGTTACTGTGTACACTCCCGCTTGGCTCATGTCAACATTACTACTAATCACTTCGATAAGTTGAGTTAAGTCGCCATCTTCAGCATCGATTGCGCTTACACCTGTCAGTGGATCAAATGCATCGCCGACTGTTAATGTCACGTCATCTGCACTAATTGTTGGAATTTTATTCATCCCGACTAGTTTGGCATTGACTGTCACAAGACG
>JBOFQK010000004.1:0-12402 GCA_051660865.1 Culicoidibacterales bacterium
CATCCTTCGTCCGCGACAGTTGCACATTGACACCATGTTCGCACAACACTTGCGCACACGCTTGCGCGCTAACTAAGTTCAAATCAGCCTCAACTAATCCCGATGCCACCGCCCCCGGATCACTGCCGCCATGACCTACGGCTAAAAAAACTTTTTTCATCATTTCCCACACCTTTCCGTTGCATTCACCACTCATATCGATCAAGTTCACCTTTTCGTGTCAGTTAGCCTGCGTCCAAGAAAAAAAAGACCGTTAATCGGTCTTTCATTCGGCGTTTCTTGGATTGTTAGCCAAAAACGTTGCATAGGCTTGCTTCGGTAGTGGTTTAGAATAATAGTAACCTTGTAAGTAATCAATGCCGAGTTCTTGTGCGAGGGTAACGTTGGCTGGCGTTTCCACCCCTTCAATCACAATTTCACAGTCCAACACTTTACACAAACTAATAATTCCCGCTAAAATTAGCTGATTGCGTTGTTGATCATTGTTCGCTTCAAGGAGCAAAAACTCGCGCGGAATTTTCACTTCACAAAAATTGATCGCAGCTAAGCGCGCATATGATGAATACCCGGTCCCAAAGTCATCAATTGAAATCCGGAACCCCTGTGCTGTCAAGTTTTGAATATTGGCAATCACGGCTTCGTGGTTTTGTTCACACACATTTTCAATAATTTCAATCGTAATTTGCTGGGCTGGAATCCGATACTTCTGCGCACAATTCAAAGCAAACTCCCAAAAATCGCTCTGAATCAGTGACTGTAGACAAATATTAATCGAAAATACGGCCGGAATGCTGCTATCCTCACTTAATTCTTGACACGCTTTTTCGAAAATCAGGCGATCAAAGGCAAATTCTTGATTGAGATGTTGAATAATCGGCAAAAATTGATCAGGCATCGTGACTCCAACTTTAGGATGGACCCAACGACTCAACACTTCACATGAATGGACACTTTGAGAAGCACTCGCAATTTTCGGTTGATACACTAATTGGAAATATTTTCCTTGTTGCTCAGTCAAATCTTGCTTAATCGCAAAATAAGTGGCAATATCCCCTGCTAAATCATGCGTTTGATCAGCGCTGTGTGCAACGCAAAATTTCGCGTATTTAATCACGTATGTCACACTTTCAAAAAAGTGTTTAAATTGATGCTCATTACTAATGTGTTGGTACCCAGCTCGGAAGACAAGTGGATACTTGTATGAATAATTAATCACCGCATTCATCAAAGTAATCACTTCCGCCTCAGTGGCACGTTCAACTGCAATGAGGATTAAATCGGCATCATAGCGACATACGGCTAACGAGCGATTCATTTCTTTAAGATCACGAATTCGATTGATTATTTGTAACAAGACAAAATCACCATTCTCAAAGCGGTATTTTTCATTAATTTGTTTAAAATCAACAATATCAAGGCAAATAAGATAATAATTTTGCTTAGTTCGCAATTGGTTCATAAACTCGTAGCGATTACTTTTTTGGTGTAGCTGATTCACACGCAATTCTCCTCATCCTGTTTTCTATTCAATAATCATAACTTGATTTTTTCCGTTTTTTTTGGCTTTGTATAGGTGTTGATCAACATACTCATAGTTAGTATCATAACTTTTGCTAAAATCAAACGCGCCAACAGCGGCACTAATTGATAACGGTGGATCTAAATCTAATTGCTTAATTTCGGCTAAAATTTGCTGAAAGACAACCTTCGCACTGGCGTGCTTGCTTGGAATCAGGGCGATAAATTCATCACCACCGACCCGATAAAACTGTCCTTGTGGTTGGGTCACAAAAATGAGCCCAATTGCTTTTAAATAGGCATCACCTTTTAAGTGACCATACGTATTATTTAAGTTGCGCAAATCATCAATATCAATAATCGCTAAGTCATACGGTTCTTGCGTTTCATACAAATGTTTGATATCTTTTTCAAACTTGTAGCGACTATTCGTTTGCGTCAATTGATCAGTTTCTGCTTTTTGCATTGCCGTAACTTCAGCGGTAATGTTGCGCGCAACACCTAAAATTCCTCCATCAATTTTCTCTTTCGAAACGCGAAAGTGCTGATCCCCCATCGTTTCCATTCCGTAGTACGCACCCGTTTCTTGCGTTTGTCGATCACCAATCAAACATTGCTCATACAATTCGCGCGTTAACAATGCTAAATCGACTAATTGTTCATCGGTTTTACCAATTAAATACTGTACTGATGTGCCTAAAAAGTTCGCATATGTTTTGTTGGCATATAGGTAGCGCTGAGATTCATCTTTGAAAAACATAATATCTTTTGACTTGTCGGCCAATTTCATCAAAAAATCAATTTTAAACGTTTTAACATTCACATTTGAAATCTCAATCAAGATTTGATCACCAATTTGTGAAAATTGCATTGTCACATGGATATCAAGTTCATGCTTTTTAATGGCTACTTTTTCAAGTTTAACTGCTTTCCCCGTTGCAAATACTGTTTTTAGCGCTTGATTAATCAAACACGTTTTACAAATCGCTGCTTGTGCGAGCGTTGGCTTTGGTTGGTTGGCCAATTGACAATTTAAATACGCCCCAAATAGTTGCTCATGATCGTCACCTAACAATTCTTGACTCCACTGATTCAAGTAGACAATTCTTCGGTTTTTATCAATCACCACAATCCCGGTTTCTTGGTATTTTGCTTCTGTCCATTCCATTAACATCTTCCTTTCCAAATTCTCACTCGTTTGGATGCAATGTTATTCTAGCATATAACTTTTGGTTTATTTCCTAGATGTCATCAACTGTCGCCTTTTTGTCATGAATAGTGGTTGTTGTTTCCCCCATCAAGTCGTTACGCAAAAAAAGAACACGTCGGTACTAAGACCAGTGTGTTCTTTTGGGGAATGCTAATTTGGTGTGAGCTCAATCATCACGGACACCTGAAATTGCGTTTTCGTATACTCAAATTGTAACTCGCCAGCATATTTTTTGACGACATTTTCAACACTCAATAGCCCTAGTCCATGATTCACATGATCAGCTTTCTGGGTCAATAAGCGATTATTTTGCTCTTGCACGTTGCCTTGATGGCTGTTTTTGATGACTAAAATGAGATAATCGCCCTGAATGCACGTCTTTAGCCAGATTTTTTTGGGCTGCGTTGCACTCCTACTCATTAATTTACAGGCTTCAATCGCATTATCGAGCAAATTGCCATAAATCACACACAGATCAAAATCAGCAACTGCGAGCCCGGCTGGCAATTCAATCGTATAGTCAAATTGAATCGCTTCTTGGTCACATATTTGAATCGCATGAGTCACAAGCGCATCGACAAGTTCATGTGCGGTAACTTTTTCAAAAGCCGACTTTTGGAATTCATCGTGAATTTGTCCAATATACTTCGTCATTTGGTGATACTGCTGATTATGATTCAGTTGACTAATCACCAATAAATGATTTTTTAAATCGTGTTTCAAAAGTTTAATACTCTCATAGTTATGCCGAATATTTTCATAATATTGTTCACGAATACTCATATTGCCTTGGAGGGCACGAATATTTTCTTGGAGTAAACGCCGGTGACGAATGCTGACAAGGATACCACCAGCCAAAATGATGAGCAATAATACACTCGTCACTGCGACCATCGTTGTTCGGCTTTTCGTTAACTCGAGGACTTCAATATTATAGTTAGCATTTTGCAAATCTGTATCGACAAGTTGATTCATTAAATATTGGGTATCTTCTGACGTTTCCCGTTGTTGAATAAGTTCTCGCTCCCGTTCATACCAAACGACTAACTCTTCGACGCGATTCAGTTTTTGCAATTCGGGAATAATCAGCTGAATCAGTTTGAATTTCCGCGCATGACGGGTACTATCCGCAATTTCATCATACGCTTTAGTTAAATACAGCACGACTTGTTCAGGTTGCTGATAGTAGTGATAAAATTTCGCATATAAATAGTAAATATCATCTTGGGGAAGATTAGCTTTCATCAGTTGCTCATTCGTAATGACCTGTTCCATAATTGTCCGACTCACTGCTACTTGTCCTAAATTCAAGTTCATTTCCGCTAAAATCACATTGGCACGAATATACAATTTCGCATACGTTTGCAATTGGGGATCAACACTCATAATTAAATCAATTAGACGCTGCGCTGCGCTCATCGTCGCTTCATCCGCTTCAATTTGATAATAATAATTCAACTGATTCGCGTACACATCGATTCGGGGCCGAATGTCACTTTGCTGTTCCAATTCTTGCGCTTGTGCAAAGGCAAGTTTGGCTTGTTGCTCCATTCCATTATCAAGCGCTGTTGTTGCTTTTAAATACGTAATCGCCACCAAGGTTGATAAAATTTCAGCATCTTGTTGTTGTTCGTAACTTTGTCGCGCTAACGTTTCACCTTTGACGATAAATAAATACGCACATTGGTAGTCTTCTTGCCCTAAGCATTCGCTCGCAATCATCGAATACAGATGCATTAATTCACGATTTTGGTCATGCGCTTTTAAATATTGCTCTGTTTCATCAAAATAAGTTAAAAACTGCGTCATCTTTCGTTCAAGATAGTAGCGTTCTTGGCGGAGTAATAAGGCATTCCCAATATTAATCGGGTGCTGCTGTTGATCATTGAGTTGAGCTTCAATTTCCGCTAGTATTTTTTCGGGCTCATCCGCATATTTTGTGAGTAAACTCTGCTTGTACTCAGGATATGTCCACGCTTGCGCGTTTTGATTCTTGCCATTTACGTATGCCATTACACTCAAAATCACGACTAAACTGCCAATAATAATCCACTTGCGCATTGTCATCTTCCTTTCCTAAATCAAACAACTTCCACACGCTGCTTCATTGGCTTACTGTTGAAATTGTGCCAAAAATTGGCGCTTAACCGCCTCCGCATTCCCACGACTAATGAGCACACTCCCACCAGTGAGTAAAAATACTTCTTTCGCCGTAATTTTCTGAATATACTTCCGATTAACTAAATAACTACGATGCGTGCGAATAAAACCAAACGGTGCTAATTGTTCCGTTATTTGATCAAGTTTTTCATACATTTCATAATAGGCATTCGCAGTATGAATTTCGATCTTCCGCCGATTTGATTCGATAAAGACGATATCATTGAGCGCAACTTTCTCCAGTTCAGTTTTCTTTTGAATCAGGAGATACTTTTTCGTTTCTTGCTCACAATGCGTAATTGCCGCCTTGATTTTCAATGCTAAATCAGCTGCATCTTTCATCACATAATTAAATGCGCGTAATTCATAGCCTTCAAGCGCATATTCGCGACTATTCGTCAAAAAGACAATTGGTTGTTGAAATCCAGCCGCACGTAACTGTTTGGCCAAAGTAATCCCATTCTCATGACCAAGCATAATGTCAAGCAAAAGCAAATCATAGTTTTTTTGCTTGTCTAAAATATCAGCTACTAACTCACTCCCTCGCGTATACGTCTGTAACTGTAACGCGCTCCCCAACGTTTTTTCAATTTCCGCCAAAATGCGTAAGTATTGCTCGATAAAAAGCGGTTCATCATCACAAATGGCAATATTAATCATTCTTTCGCACATCCTTCACCAGTTTTCTTTATATTATATACGCTTGCTTTTGATTTACGCAACTTTCTCGACCGTTTTCATTTACTCATAATTAAAATCGCGGTTTTTTCCAACGTAATTTTATTTTTTCATGAGCATTCGGAGGTTTTAATTATAATTACAAATTAATTTTTTAGCCATATTTGCCCAACGTGAGCCAAAAGTAAAAAGGAACCCACTCCTAGGGTTCCTTTTTGCTTGCCGTTATTTTTTGACTGGTTGAATACTAAATTGATACGTGTAATCTTGGTCGGCTTTGACCTTGTATTCTGGATGCGGTTGTGCACCCCATGAATCATCGCCACCAACGCCCATTTCCACAAGGTTAATTGAAACGACAGTTTTATGAACTGGTGGTAATTCATAATGATGGAACGCCGCTTCTAACTCATGACATGTGTACGGTAAGGCCGTCACGCTTAACGGTTGCGCTCCGGTAATGAGTAACCCACACCCTTGCGCATTTGTTAAAGCTGCCGTTTTGACTTGCGTATGGTTCCCACACGCTTGCGGAATAACGTAAGCTGCTAAATTATCGCTGACCTTGTTTGTAAATGTGCCATATTTGGCACCAAACTCACGATCACTATACGTTTCCATCGGTCCAAGTCCGCGCCATGTGAGGGTCTCAAATTGGGCCGGGATAGCCAAATCCATTCCAAAGCGGAACATTTCTGGTAAGCCTGCGACTCCTTCATAACTCATTGTCACGTGAATAACACCGAAACTATCGATGAAATAGCGGACAGAGACACTTGCCGCTGGCATCGTATTTAAGTTGTACTCAAAGTCAACTTGTAAGCCCGTTTCAAGGCGTGTAACTTGCATGCGTGTATGTTGCGCATACAATGAGGCAATTTTCCACTGCGCTGACTGATTTGGTGCTTGATAGCCACGATCATTATCCGTCGCTGCGCGCCAGAAGCTTGGCATTAAGCTTAAGTTTGGTTGGTGGATATACTGGACACCGGCATATTTTAACGACACGATGCGGCCAAGGTTGCGCGCAAAGATGACTTCAAAATCGACACCGCTAATACCAACATTAACATCACCTTCCGCAATCGTAAATGGTTGCACATCGCGTTGTAGTTGTGGCTGTAGTTGGGCCGCAATCACTTGTTGGCCAAACGCAATTTCGTGACCAGCTTTTGCATAATATGTATCAGTGCGTTCGTTAATTGTGACCGTCACGACAACTTCTTCATTCGTCGCTGGGTAGCTCATGCCTAAATCAAAGCTTGCTGTTGTTAACGGCTCAAGTTCGACTTGCAACGTTTTCGTCGCTAACACTTCATCGGCTGTTTCCGCAGTCCACGTCACATCATAGGCTGATAAATTCGTGAAACACAGTTTATTTTGGATTGTCACTTCACTACCAGCAACGGTAATGACAAATGGTTGGTACGCACCTTTAATCGCTTGCATTTTCGGTGAAGCTTCACGATTCGCATAAATAATCCCATTAACACAGAAATTATAATCAGTTGGTTGGTCGCCGAAGTCACCACCGAACGCTAAATACCGTTCACCTTGCGCATTCGTTGCCCATAACGCTTGATCAATATAATCCCAAATAAAGCCACCTTGGTACATTTCATACTCATCTTCAAGGGCGATATATTTATCCATGCCCCCATTTGAGTTCCCCATCGCATGCGTATACTCACATGAAATAAACGGCTTTTCCGGATTATTGTCAAGGAATTCACGAATATCGCTCACAAACGCATACATTCGGCTTTCCATATCAGATGTCTCATTAAAGCGACGATCCCAGAACACACCTTCATAGTGAACGAGGCGGCTTGCATCACGGTTGCGGAAATATTGTGACATCAGATATAAGTTTTCGCCTCCAAAGCTTTCATTTCCACATGACCAAATGAGAATACTTGGATGGTTTTTATCACGCTCAAGCATTGCTGCTGCACGATCAAGAATAATCGCTAAATATTCTGGGCGGCCATTAGGAATCGTTACGTCATTGCCATCAACTACCCCCATCCGTTGCCACGTTCCGTGCGTTTCTAAGTTCGTTTCATCCATCACATATAGCCCATGCTCATCACATAATTCATAGAAATACGTCGCATTTGGATAGTGCGATGTGCGCACTGCGTTGAAATTGTTCGCTTTTAAAAACTTCACGTCCCATTCCATCTCTTCATTCGTCACTGCACGTCCGTGCGTCGCACTAAATTCATGGCGATTGACACCACGGAAGACGATCCGTTTACCATTAATATGCATCACTTTATTGATCATTTCAAATTGACGAATCCCGACACGTTGCACAACGGCTTCAACACATGTATCCGCAACGAAGACTTCTAAGCGTAAGTCATATAAATACGGGTTTTCCGCACTCCACAGGTTTGCATCAGGCACGAAAATTTGCGCTGTTGCTGTCAAATTGTCGCAAGCG
Source organism: Culicoidibacterales bacterium (assembly GCA_051660865.1). Lineage (GTDB taxonomy): Bacteria > Bacillota_I > Bacilli_A > Culicoidibacterales > ZOR0006 > ZOR0006. The sequence goes on from JBOFQK010000004.1 coordinate 8,016, forward strand.
ACTTCAGTCGTTCCAATCACATTGCCCGCGGCATCAACAAGACTTGCTCGCACGTTTGCTGCTTGCGTTACTTTCATTTCGAGATTGACAATACCATCTTGGTAATTATTAATCACTGGTGTTGTGACAAATAAATCTTCCAGGTGGGCTTGTGGTTGCGTTGATAAATACACTTCGCGGAAAATTCCTGATAAGCGCCAGAAATCTTGATCTTCAAGCCATGAACCACTTGAATATTGGTACACTTGGACCGCTAATTTATTTTCCCCCTCACGATTCACATATGGCGTTAAGTCAAAACTGCTTGGCGTAAAGCTATCTTCGCTGTAACCAACATAATGACCATTTAACCACACTTGGCACGCTGACTCGACACCCGCAAACGTAATGTGCACCGGTTGACTTTGCTCCCACGTCGTTGGGACAGTAAACATTTTCACATATGAAGCCGTCGGATTTTTTTTCGTCGGAATAAATGGTGGCACTAATTCCTCGTGTCCATCCCAAGGATATTGCGTATTGACATAATGAGGATTCCCATAGCCTTGTAATTGTAAATGCCCAGGCACTTGCACAGGCGCAAAACCATCAAGAGGCGCTTGTAACCGTTCAAAGTCAATCGCCCGTTGGGCTAAGTTTTCACTATAGTGGACGAGCCATTCGCCATTGAGTGAATGCCGCCATTGCATACTTTCCCCTTTAACAGCTTGCGCTAAAGTTGGATAATAGCGATGATCACTTGTTGGTGCTAAGCGGTTAATCGCGAAAATTTCTGGATTTTCTAATAAAGCGTGTAATTGTTGTGTTGTCTCCATGATTATCTTCTCTTCCCTGTTTTTTTTATCGTTATTGCCTGCCAACTTGGCAAGTGAGCTGTCTTGCTGTTGCACTGATTTATCTTGAATTGTCACCATTTGCCGCAGTACTATCGGGTTGGTGTCACTTTCGTGAACGCAAGCACAACTGAAGCATAGTCACCTTGGACTTGTTCAAGAATTGCTAATTCGTTGAATAAACGCGGATTCAGTTCAATTCCCCAGTTCATCAATTCATCACCACCAAAGGTTTGCGTTGTGCCACTTAACGCATACGTCGCACAAGCATCTAAGCCTTGTAATTTAATCCGGGCTGGTAACACGTTTGGTTGGGCTAACACTTTGTAGTAGCCAACTAAACATTCACTTTGATCACGACTCACAAGTGCCCAAGCCGTTTCATTGCCTTCATACGGACTTAATAAGCGGTAGAAATCACCACTAATGACTAACTCGCGGTGCTGTTTGTAGAAAGCAATCTGGTCAGCAATCGCGGCTAATTCACTTTCTGGTAATTGCGTTAAATCTAACTCATAACCAAGGACACCGAAGAAAGCGACATCGCCACGTGTTTTTAAGCTCGTCACGCGGTGGACTTGGTGGTTTGGTACTGCTGAAACATGCGCACCCATCGTTGATAATGGATAGGCAAATGACGTACTATATTGAATTTTCAAACGTTCGACCGCATCACTATCATCACTTGTCCAAATTTGTGGTGAGTAAGCTAAAATTGCTGGATCAAAGCGTGAGCCACCTGCGGCACAACCTTCAACTAAAATATGCGGAAATTCCGTTACGAGTTGCTCATAGAACGTATACATCCCTAAAATATAGCGGTGAGCGACTTCTTGTTGCTGCTGCGCTGGTAAATTTAGCGACCCAATTTCCGTCATTGTGCGGTTCCAATCCCATTTAATATACGTAATGTCGCCACCTTCGCGAATCACTTTCGCAATCATTTGGTACACATGATCAACAACGCTTGGATTCGTAAAATCAAGCACACATTGGTTCCGCCCTAACGTTTGTGGACGATTTGGCACTTGAATAACCCATTCAGGATGTTGACGGTACAGTTCACTATTTGGTGAAACCATTTCCGGCTCAATCCACAACCCGAATTCAAGGCCTAAATCGGTAATTTGATCAGCTAAGCCTTTCACGCCATTTGGTAATTTTTGCGGATTATGGAACCAATCACCAAGTGAAGTTTTATCATCATTACGTTGACCAAACCACCCATCATCAAGGACGAATAATTCAACCCCGACTTGTTTCGCCGCTTTCGCGAGTTCAAGAATTTTCGCTTCATTGAAATCAAAGTACGTCGCTTCCCAGTTATTAATTAAGACAGGACGTTGTTTATTTACCCAATTTGGATTAATTAAGTGGTTGCGGTAGAAGTTATGGTAACGGTGACTCATCCCATTTAAACCGTTGTTACTGTAAACCATCACGACTTCTGGTGCTTGCAATTGCGTTTGTGGTTGTAAATCCCAATTAAAGTCGAAATAGTTTAACCCTTGTTGCACGCGAGCCGTATCAAATGGCGTCACTTCAACTTGACCAACGTGGTTCCCACTATAGACGAGATTAAACGCATACGCTTCCCCACTCGCTTCCGTTGTCGTTGGCCGTTTTAACACGAAGAATGGATTCGCTGTTGAACTACTCGTTCCGCGCGTACTGCTCACACTTTGTAATCCGTGGTGGAGCGGTTGCACTTGTAAGTGGCGTTCACGCACCCATGCACCTGTAAACGTCATTAATTCATAGTCTTTATCAGCTAAATCAAGGTTCATACTTAAGAAGCGCCCGATTTGGACACTGTCTGTCCCTTGGTTATCAAGATGCGCATGACGTGTGAGGACATCGGCTTGCGCAAAAACAGTATACGTTAACGTTAACACTAAGTTCGTTACTTGATCGCGTAACGTAATCGCTAAACTCGTGACCGCTTGCTCAGTACTCGCAAACGTTGATGGTAAGCCTTGCAATGGGGCTTTGCCTGTGCGAATGTCATGACTTTCGTATTTGAAATCGACAATCCGGCTCCCATCAGCTTGTAATACTTCAATCGCTGGTTGGCGATAATCTGACGTGCCATACGTTGGATACTCTTGCGCGATTAAATCTAGGCAGAACGTCTCATCAGTTGGAAAGACAGTACACGTATTCCCATATCCCCCAGTGTAAAATTGATGGCTGAAATCAGCTTGATGGCGAAGTTTCGCCCCATAATATAAATGACCAAGTTGACCATTGGCTAACACTTGGATAATATAGCTAAATGTTTCCCCTTGTAAATGAAATTGTTGACTTGCTTGTTCAAAGTAAATTGTTGTTCCCATTTTTTTAACTCCTTTAGCGATTTTTCCTTTAGCGAAATCGTTTTCAAAATTATTATACCTGATAATTTATTTTTTTACTAGTTATTTAGTAAAATTTTTTAAAAAGTTTTATTTTTTTACTTCTCATTTGTAAAGTTTACGAAAGCCCTTTACCTTTGACGCGCTTTAATGCTAAAATGATGATATTAACTACTATTCTACAAGGGGGATTTTTCGTGGCGACTTTAAAAGATATTGCTGAAAAAGCACAAGTCTCAGTGAGCACGGTCTCACGGGTGTTAAATTACGATGCGACACTTTCAGTCTCAACACAAACCCGGCAAACAATTTTACATATTGCCGATGAATTAAATTACAAAAAAAGCAAAAAACCAAAACTCGCCGAGCAACAACTTTCATACCAACCAACCCGGAAAATTTTACTCGTTACTTGGTATAATCCGATGCAAGAGTTAGCAGATCCGTATTATTTATCGGTCCGTTTAGGGATTGAAGCTGAGTGTAAATTGCAGCAATTTGAAATTGTCGCAACGATTCAAATCAATGAACAACCGCTCACGCACATTGAATTTGGGGGAATTGATGGCGTGATTGCATTAGGGAAATTTACACCTGAACAAGTTGCCTTTTTAGCCACACTTTCACCAAATCTGATTTTCGCGGATTCAAATCCGAATCCTCAACGCTTCACGTGTGTCGTCGCTGATTTAGTCGGAGCCACAACGCAAGTGCTTGAATATTTAATTGGCCTTGGTCATCAAAAAATTGGCTTTATCGGTGGTCAAGACCAAGTTGGTAATGAACACGAGTCCGTACTAATTGATGATGTCCGTGAACAAACATTTACGAACTTTATGCAATTACGCGCTCAATTTACGCCTGAAAACGTCTACTTAGGACGGTTTCACGTCAGTGATGGTTACCAATTAATGCAAACGGCGATTGCCAACGGGAATTTACCAACCGCCTTCTTTATCGCGAGTGATTCGATGGCCATCGGTGCCCTCAAAGCGCTTCACGAACACGGCATTCGTGTGCCCGAACAAGTGTCAATTTTCGGCTTTAACAACTTAGCAACTGCTGAATTTTCGCAACCTGCCTTATCAACGGTGCATTTACATACGCATGAACTCGGTCAATACAGTGTCAAAATGTTAGCCCAACGCTTCCTCAATGGCTCAGGTATTTTACCAGTGCAAGTGATTTTACCAACTGAAC
>JBOFQK010000005.1:0-4673 GCA_051660865.1 Culicoidibacterales bacterium
TCTTGTAGCGGTCATGCGCATCCACGTGATTTAATCCGTGTGATTGACATGATTGAGCCAAAGGTGCTCGTACCAATTCATTCGTTTAAACCTGAACGATTAACAAACCGCTTTGGTAGTGTGTTACTACCAGAAAAAGGACAAACAATTTAAACTCATGTAGCAAAAAATTTGGAGGGTACAACATGAAATTAGCAAAAAATTTACTTGTTTCAACACTAGCACTAGGATTATTAACTGGATGCGGAAGCACAAGCGGGGGAACGACAAGCAGCGATATCGTTACTGAAATCACTGAACCAGTTGAAATCACATTCTGGCACGCAATGAATGGTGCACAAGAAGAGTCATTAACGAAATTAACGGATGCTTTTATGGCAGAAAACGCGAACATTACAGTAACGTTACAAAACCAATCAAGCTATTCAGACTTACAACAAAAATTAACGGCGACACAAGCGAGCCCAGCGAACTTACCGACGTTAACACAAGCATATCCAGACTGGATGTTAAATGCCGTAAATGACGGACTAGTATTAGCTTTAGATGAATACATCAGCAATGAAACAATTGGATTTGATGACTATGAAGATCTTGTAGAAGGATTCCGTGCGGCAACAATCATCAATGATAAAACGTATGCAATTCCATTCAACAAATCAACAGAAGTACTATGGTACAACAAAACAATGTTAGATGAGTTAGGACTTGAAGCACCAACAACACTTGAAGAGTTAGCAACTGTTGCTCAAGCAGTGCAAACAGAAAAAGGAATTGCTGGAGCTGGATTTGATTCATTAAGCAACTACTACACAACGTACATCACAAACGAAGGTGAAGTATATAACAATGAATTCGATGTAACTGGTGATGCTTCAACGCAAGCAGTAAACTACTACTTAGATGGAATTAAAGACGGTTCATTCCGTATTGCTGGAACTGACAAATACTTATCAGGTCCATTCGCAAGCGAAACTGTAGCAATGTTCATCGGTTCAAATGCTGGTGAATCATTCGTAACAAGCGGAGTTGACGGGAAATTCGAAATCGGTGTAGCACCATTCCCAGCGACAAACAAAATCCAACAAGGAACTGACTTATATGTATTCGATAGCGCAACTGCTGAACAAAAAACAGCTGCTTTTGAATACTTAAAGTATATGACAAGTGCTGAAAGCCAATTAACTTGGGCAACTGATACAGGATATGTACCAGTTCGTACAAGCGTACTTGAGTCAGATGCATACAAAACAAATGGAAGTTTAGTAACACCAATCCTAGAAGAAGCAACTCAAGGATTATTTACAAACCCAGTTGTTGAAGGGGCAAATGCAGCTTACAAAGAGTCATCAACAATGATGGAAGGAATCTTAGCAGATCCAACAATCGATGTTGCAAGCCACTTAGAAGCATTCAAAAACACATTAGCTTCAATTTGGTAAAATCAAGAAAAGAAGAGTGCGCGAGTACTCTTCTTTTGACTTTTAGCGCTAAAACAGTGATAATAAGAACAGAAAAAAACAATTAAAGGAGTGCTTCGATGAAAATTGCAATTTATCACACAAGTGATTTACACGGATATGTTTATCCAACGAATTATGTAACTGAACAACAATTAGGTTTGTTGAAAATTGGGAGCTATTTCCAAACTGATGCGCATAACTATGATGCGACGTTGAAAATTGACTGTGGTGATTTAATTCAAGGTTCACCATTTACGCATTATTTATCAAAACAAACTTTAAGCGAAAACGTGATTATTAAAGCGTTGGATGCGGTCGGCTATGATGGATATGTCCTGGGAAATCATGAGTTTAACTATGGACTCGACTATTTATATACAGCATATCAACCGGTAGCAGATAAAGTTATCAATGCGAATATTGAAGGCTTAGCACTAGAAACAAAACCATACCAAATTTTTGACTATGATGGTTTTAAAGTTGCCTGCCTAGGATTAACGACAAGCTTTATCCCAAACTGGGAAAATGCGAGCAATATCGAAGGGGTAAGCTTTGCTGACCCAGTTGAGATGTATGGAAAATATGAAGCGGAATTAACGGCTCAAGCCGACTACATTATCGTCGCTTATCACGGTGGTTTTGAAAAGAGTCTTGATGAAACAATGACGCCAACGGAAAAGTTAACGAAAGAAAACCAAGGAAGCGAATTGTTAGAAAAATTCACGTCAATTGATTTAGTGTTAAGTGGTCACCAACACCGTTCGTTCATGACGAAAATTGGCAAAGTTATTTGCTCGCAACCGTTAAACAATGGGCAAAACTTCGGGAAAATCGTGCTTGATACGCAAACGCGCGAAGTTTCAGCAGAATTAGTTGAAGTTGCAAGTTTAAATCAAACAATTAATCCTGAACTGGAACAATTATTCCACGCCGAAAACGTGAAATTAGCGACGTATTTACAACAAGAAATCGGCCGCTTTGATCAACCAATGTTAATTGCGGATATTTTCCAAGCGCGCATTGATGGCCATCCATTTGTTCAATTGTTACACAAAATTCAAATTGAGACGTCAGGTGCTGACTTCTCAGCCGTTTCATTATTCGATAATGCGATCGGTTTTGATACAGCTGTCACAATTCGCGATGTGATCGTCAACTATCCGTACCCGAATACGTTAAAAGTATTAGCCGTTACTGGTGAACAATTAAAAGCAGCCGTTGAAAAAGCGGCATCGTACTTCACGCTTGAAAATGGTGAATTAGGTGTAAGTGATGAATTTATTTATCCAAAAAAACAACATTATAACTACGATATGTTCGGTGGATTTACGTATGAAATCGATGTGACAAAACCAGTTGGTGAGCGCGTTACGATGTGGCTGAACAGCGGTGAAGCATTTGACATGGCCCAAACCTATACAATTGCTTTAAATAACTATCGTGCGACAAATACGGCGATTTATCCATCATATGAAAATGCTGAAGTTGTCAAAGATATTAACCTTGATATCGGCGAATTAATTATGAATTACTTCCAAGCTCACGAAGTGATTCGTGTTGATCAAACGACAAACTTTAAAGTCATTACTAAGTAAGCAAAAAAGCAGCGACGGCTGCTTTTTTTGTTGCGTGACAGTTGGTGACAAACATTGTATAATCAACAGTGACAAATAACTAAAGGTGGGATTGGGAAATGAAACGTGTCTATTTAGAATTTTTGAGCACAGCCCAAGCGCGTTGGCAACGGTATGTCCTCACAATTTTCACGCTGAATACGCTCGTCAGTGTCGGCTTGTTATTGCTACCACTTTCTAAATTAGCCAAGCTAGCACAACTCGAACAGCTCGTCCTCATAATTTTCTTGGCGGAGTACAGTTTCCGCCTCTATTATGCGAAACGGAAACTCCGCTATAGTCTCTCATTATACGGTGTCATCGATGTGCTCGCATGGTTACCACTCATCGCTGGCTTCGCCCAAAACTTAGCAATTCCGGATGTCTTGATCGGCTTAGAAATGATTATCGCTTTACGGGTGCTGAAATGTATTCGGTTAATTTTAGCCGTAAAAAGTCAACAACCAGCGAAAAAAAGTGAGCGCGTCCTCATTCAAGCGTTATATCAAGAACGTGAGCTCTTAATCAAAATTGCCAGTATTTTGATTAGTTTAGCGTTAACCGGAGCACTCCTTGTGTATAGTGTGGAACATGTGGCCCAACCTGATCAATTTGTGACCATTTTTGACGCCTTTTGGTGGGCGTTCATCACCTTTACAACGGTTGGCTACGGTGATCTTTATCCGATTACGACTTTTGGACGCTTGATTGCGATGGGACTTTCGATTTTAGGAATTGCGATGTTTGCGATTCCGACAACAATTATTAGTTCGGCCTTGATCCAACGTTTATCGCAACAACGCCAGTCAAACGCTCAGCCGCAAACACTAAGTGCGCGCTTAACGACACTGAATGACTTATATGCCCAAGGGCAAATTAGTGCAACTGAATATGAACAACTCCGAGCGAAAATTTTAAATGACTTGTAAATGAACACACGTAAGTACCGACTTAGGTGTGTTTTTTTGCGTAAAAAAGATTTATTTTGAATTTTTTTGAATGAAAATGACTAAAAGTGCTTGCAAGTTGAAAGCGGTTGCGGTAAACTAAAAACGAAAGGAAGTGTGAGTAATGATTGCCAGACAACGACATGCGAAAATTTTAGCCTTATTAGAAACAACTGATTACGCCACAATTCAACAATTAACAGTAGCGACGCAAAGTTCAGAAGCGACCGTCCGCCGTGATTTATTGAAATTAGAAGAAGCAGGTTTACTTGAACGCTTACATGGGGGTGCAAGCTTACGCCACTCGCAACATTTAAGTGAATTAAGTATTCAAACGAAATCAAATCAAGCCGTAGCGGAAAAGACGAAAGTCGCGCGATACGTTGCGTATAAATATTTAAAAAATAATAGCGTAATTTTCTTAGATGCCGGATCAACAACCGCCGAGTTAATTCCGTATTTCCGCAATCGTAATTTGACAGTAGTAACGAATGGGATTCACCATATTCAGCGGTTACTTGAAAGTGGTGCGAAAACAATTGTGCTCGGGGGGAACATTAAACCGACAACCCAAGCCGTTGTCGGCATCAAGGCCATTGAACATTTAAAAAATTATGCCTTTGATTGTTGTTTTCTCGGTGCTAATGCGA
>JBOFQK010000006.1:0-2797 GCA_051660865.1 Culicoidibacterales bacterium
ACTTAATTGATATATCTGTACATTTCCCATTTAATTTACTCCATATAATAAAAAAGGTGCTTTCACACCTTTCTCTTCGCTTAGGTCACAATTTTAGTTTTACGACGTGTCAGAACCTTCACACGTCATCTTCATATAAATAATAATACTTTTTTCAATCTTGTCAAGATAAATCCTTTTCCAATTCCTTTTTCGATAGCACCGGTGTCAGCACTTACTTTCTAAACACGCTTCCGGTTTCGAAGCTTGAAAAAACACAAGGATTGACGGGCGGCATCTCAATTTGAGTGATTGTTGTCGGTTCTGCAACAATTTCTTCCAAGGCAGAATTGCTTTCGGTTCGCAAAATAAAATACGACCATTGATATCTATAACATCAAATGGTCGTATTGTTTTTGCAAGAAAGTAAAGACTACATCAGGTTAGGCTGCCTGTCAATCCTTGCTAATTTTTCAGTCGCTCCGATACTGCCCTACTTACTTTGTTGTAGTACCACCGTCAGCGCTTTGTTGTTTTTTCATTAATGTTGATAGGATGACTGCTGCTACTACTGTACCTGCCACAATCGCAATCACATATCCTCCGAGGTTTGTGATTAATGGGAAGACGAAGATTCCGCCGTGTGGTGCGGGTGATGCGGCTCCGAAGTACATTGAGAGTGCTCCGGTTGTTGCGGCTCCGATTGCTAGGGCTGGGATGACGCGTAATGGGTTACTTGCTGCAAATGGGATTGCGCCTTCGGTGATGAATGATGCTCCCATGATGTAGTTTAAGTATCCAGCTTCACGGTCGCGTTGGCTCCATAATTTTGGGAAGACTGTAACTGAGAGTGCGATTGCTAATGGTGGGATCATTCCTCCGGCCATGACTGCGGCCATGACTTCTTGTCCGGCTGTTGTTCCGGCTGCTAATAACGCGGTTGCTGTCACGTATGCGGCTTTATTGATTGGTCCACCCATATCAATTGCCATCATCCCACCAAGGAGTAAGCCTAAGAAAACTTTATTGCCTCCACTCATCGTGCTGACGAATGTTTGCAGGCTTTCGTTTAAGAAGGCTACTGGTTGGTTCACGAGGAAGATCATGATTAAGCCCATGATTAACGCTCCCAAGACTGGGAATAAGAAGATGGCTTTGATGCCTTCTAATGGTTTTGGTAACCACGCAAAGCTTTTACGTAAGGCAATGATAATTCCTCCGGCTAAGAACCCGGCTAATAATCCGCCAAGGAATCCGGCTCCACCAACGTTTGCTAATAAACCTCCGACAAATCCGACGACGAGTCCTGGGCGGTCTGCGATACTCATTCCGATAAATCCGGCTAAGATTGGCACGATTACCCCAAAGCTTAAATCACCGACTTGTTTTAAGGCTGCGGCAAAGGTGTTGTATTCTGGGCTCAGTGGATCTGCTGAATGAATCCCAAACATGAACGAGAAGGCGATTAAGATTCCCCCGGCAATGACAAATGGCAACATGTTGCTGACACCATTCATTAAATGCTTGTAGAATTTGCGGCCGATGCTTTCAGTTTCGTTACCTGACTCGCTTTGCTCACTTGTTTCGTTGCTTTGGAAGATTGGAGCATCTTGTTTACTCGCTTTGGCGATTAATTCATCGGCTTTGTAGATGCCATCAGCTACGGGTACGGTAATGACATGTTTCCCGGCAAAGCGTGCTGTTGCGACTTTTTTATCGGCTGCGACGATAATTGTTTTGGCATTCGCAATTTCTTCAGCGGTTAAGGCATTGGCAATTCCGGCTTGACCGTTTGTTTCAACTTTAATGCTGACTCCGGCTTTTTGCGCGGCTTGTTTTAATTTTTCTTCAGCCATAAAGGTATGGGCAATTCCGGTTGGACATGCGGTTACGGCTAACACTTCAAATCCGCCTGGTGTTGTTTGTGCCGCTGCTTGCGCTGGTGCGGCTGCCTCTGGTTGCTCACCAAAGCGTTTGAAGACATCAATAATTGTCGCTTGATCGCTTGCTCCTAAGAGTGCGGCTTTTGCTGTTGGTTGCATTAATACTTTTGATAATTGCGCCAACGCTTGTAAGTGCGTATTGTTTGCTCCTTCTGGTGCGGCAATCATAAAGACTAATTGCGCTGGTTGTCCATCTAACGATTGCCATTCTAGTCCGCTCGCTTTGCGGCCAAACGCAATTGTCGCTTGTGTTACGGCTTCACTTTTCGCATGTGGTATCGCAATTCCTTCACCAATCCCAGTTGATGATAAGGCTTCACGATCAGCTAAGGCTGCTAAATACGCCGCTTCATCATTAACACGTCCGGCTGCGGCTAATTTTTTCGCCAAATAAGTCATTGTTTCGGTTTTATCGGTTGTTGGTAAATCTAACTCAACTAATGTGAGATCAAAGAGTTCAAATAACTGCATAATTTATTCCTCTACTTTCGTGATGATAATTTCTGGAAGTAATCGTTGGACATCCTCACTTGTTGCGAGTCCCACTTGATAGGCGGTCGCACTTCCGGTTGCGGCTGCTACTTTCAAAGCTTGGGCATAATCGTTGGTCGCTAAGTACGTCGCCATAAATCCGGCTAACATTGAGTCACCTGCGCCAACAGAATTGACTAATTTTCCTTTAGGAATATTTGAAGTGTACACTTCACCAGTTTCAGTAATAAGGGTAGCGCCATCACCACCTTGGGAAACGAGGACGTTACGCGCTCCACGTTGTTGGAGTTGTCGTGCATAATAAATGAGTGTCGCTTGATCAGGAATTTCAACTTCAAAGATTTCGGCTAATTCATGGTGATTTGGTTTAATGATAAATGGTC
>JBOFQK010000007.1:0-3941 GCA_051660865.1 Culicoidibacterales bacterium
GAAAATCAAGCCTCGAAGCGGATGTTAGCTGCTGCGGGTATTACTTGGCGTCAAATTCCAACATTCACTTTACAAATTGAGGAGCAACGATAAATGAAGCGAATTTTCCATCCAAAAGAAATGTATCACACGTGTGAAAAAATTGATTTGTTGGCGTTAAAAGCGCAAGGAATCCAGGCGTTAATTGTTGATCTTGATAATACGTTAGCAAGTTGTGAAGAAGTAAGTGCTTCGGTGGCAGCCCACCGTTTTATTGCCGAAGCGAAACGACTTGGCTTTACTTTAGTCATAATTTCAAATAACGTGCGAACACGTGTGGAACCATTTGCGGCTGAACTTGGTGTGCATGCCGTTTGGTTTGCGATTAAACCGACACCGCTTGGCTTTTGGCGGGCACGGAAATTTTTGGCGGATATTCCACGGCATAAAATTGCGAATATTGGTGATCAGTTGCTGACTGATGTTTTTGGTGGAAAGTTAATGGGCTTTCATACAATTTTGGTTAAACCGTTAATTGCGAAAGACAATATTTATGCTTCGCCGAGTCGACTGCTTGAAAAACTTGTCGCAATTGATTTTGAGGCAGTTCAAGAATAATGCTTACTTTAACGAAACAACTTGTCGCTGCAGCTGTCCCGCTGCGACAACGCGAAAGTTATAAAGGGACGTATGGTCACGTTGTGTGTATTGGTGGGAATGCCCGGTATGGGGGAGCGATTTTACTAGCAGCCCAAGCAGCCCAACGGATGGGTGCGGGGCTTGTCAGTGTTGTTTGTGATCAAAATCACCATCAAGCGTTACGGGTGCGAACACCAGAAATTATGGCGTATGATTGGCGAAACTTTAGTGAAGTTGCCCAAGTAGTCACACGTGCTGATGTAATTGTCATCGGCTGTGGACTTGGTCGCGATGAATTTGCCCATCAATACGTTCGTTTCATCTGTGAACAACAGTGTCCGGTTGTTTTTGATGCCGATGCCTTGTATTGGTTAGCAACGGATCCGACGTTACAACCGCAAATGCCAAGGATTTATACGCCGCATCTTGGTGAGTGGGCACGCTTCACGCATGATCAGGCAAAGACACAACAGCAACAAGCATGTGCCATCGCGCCAGTTGTCGTGTTAAAATCAGCAGCAACAATCATTTACACACCAACGCAGTGTTATCAGCTAACGAATGGGACACCAGCAATGGCAAGTGGAGGCATGGGTGATTGTTTGGCAGGAAGTATTGCCGGTTGGTATGCTCAAAGTCGCAAGCTTGATGCGGCAGCGCTTGTTGGGGCGTGGGTACATAGTGAAGCAGCAACAAGGCTTGCGCAAACGCAATATAGTGTAAGTGCGAGCGAGGTCATCCAGCAATTTCCAACGCTGTTAGCAGAATTAGCGCAGCAAAAATAGACAACCGTTGTGGTTGTCTATTTTTATTTTGCTTTTTTTATAATTGTGTTGTAATCTTAAGGGGAAAGGGGAGATTTTTTTATGAAAGTTCAACATTTTTTACAATTTGCAACTTTTGGGGTTAAGACGATTGTATTCCGCCAGAAAAAACCGATTTTAGGGACAATTATTGTCACTGATCGGTGTAATTTAAATTGTCAACATTGTGCAGTTAATAATGTTACAGCCGTTATGCATCCGTATCAACAAATCCATCAAGAAATGGAAACATTATATGCGATGGGGATTCGGATTTTATTTTTTTGTGGTGGGGAAACTTTTCTCTGGCAAGATGAGGGAGTTGGAATTCGTGACCTCGTGCGCGAAGCGAAAGCAATGGGGTTTTTAATTGTGAATGTCGTGACGAATGGCACGTTGACGCTTGAATTACCAGAAGCTGATTTGATTTTACTCAGTCTTGATGGTAGCCAGCAAACGCATGATTTGATTCGCGGAAAAACGTTTGCAACAATTATGGACAATATTGCGAAGGCGCCAAACGATAATATTTGTTTGTATATGGCGATTAATCAACTCAATAAAAGTGAAATTCGCGCCGTGAGTGAAATTGCTAAAGCAACACCGAATATTCGCGCGATTTCGTTTAATTTCCATACACCATATCCAGGAACTGAGCGGTTACGTTTAAGCGTTGCCGAAAAACAGGCCTGTTGTGATGAGATTGTGCAATTGATGAAAGCGGCGTATCCAATTTTCAACTTAAAAAGTGCGTTTCCATATTTAGTCGAAAACCGCTTCCCAACCCCGTGTCACCAATGTGTTGTCATGGAAAATGGCAAAATTTCAACGTGTGGCCGCTGTGTTGAAATCGAGGGCCTTTGCGCTGAATGTGGGTACTTTTTTGCTGCTGAGTATGCTTTGTTATTTAATGGGAATATCCCCGTCATGTATGACATGATGAAAACATATTTACGCTACATTTAATTCAAAGGGGGAATTATTTATGCGCTTGACGTCAATGATGCGAACGTATTTAACACGCTCGTTTAAGCCATTTACTTTTACAAATCACTATGACAACCTGCTTGAGTATGAGCAAAATGAACAACTAGGACTGTATGTCCACATTCCATTTTGTCGAACAATTTGTAGCTTTTGTCCGTATTGTAAAGAAACATATGATCCCAAAGTTGCCCAAAGCTATCTGCAAGCATTATTGCAAGAAATTGAGCTAGTTGGTCACATGCAAACGGGGAAAAAACAAGTCACAAGTTTGTATTTTGGTGGGGGAACACCAGCGTTAATGCTTCACGATTTAGGGACGATTATTGCGAAACTACAGGACTATTTTGAAATTCGCGATGGAATCGGCGTTGAATTACATCCAAGTGATGTCAATGAGCACGTCTTAACAACGCTGAAAGCTTGTGGCGTAACAATGATTAGTCTAGGAATTCAATCATTTCAAGCGGAAAGTTTACAGGCTTTAGGGCGAACGCCAGTTGACTTTACGCGGATCTTTCAAGCAGTACGTGCAGCCGAGTTCGCCGTTGTCGATGTTGATTTGATTTTTGCGATTCCCGGACAGAGCGAAACAACTTTGCTCGCCGATATTGAAACTGCGTTTACCTTAGGAGCGACGCAAATCTCGACATATCCTTTTATTGATTTTACTTTCGCCGATAATGCCTACAAACCATTACCAGAACGTCAGAAAAAACAACTGCTGCAGGCAATTGCTGATTATTGTGTCCAGACAGGGCGAGAGCGAACGTCAGTGTGGACATTTGCGAAACAGCACACCGGTAAATATTCATCGGTTACCCGTGATAATTTCTTAGGTTTTGGGGTTTCGGCAACAACGTTGTTAAAAACGCAGTTCAAAATTAACACCTTCTCAATTCCGGCATATATTCAACGGATTGAACAAGGACAACTGCCAACCGCCTTGACTTTGAAATTTAATCTCCGCCAACGTGCGGTCTATTATTTATTTTGGCGAGCGTATAGTACTGAAATTAATCAAAGTGAATTTAAAGCCTTTTTTGACATTGAGTTAAATCAACTCTACGGTTTCGAAATGTGGTGCGCCCAACTGTTGAAGCTTGTAAACCTTGAAAATGGAACGTATACACTCACAACGAAAGGAGCATATTATTATCACCTGATCGAACAAGCCTATACAACCGCTTACATCGATAAAATGTGGCACATCGCAAGAACCGAAGCCTTCCCAGAAAAAATCACATTAAAATAAGTGCTGACGTCGGTGCTTCAAAAGGGGACTTCAAGGAAGCATCTGCTTCTGGTGTCCAAGTGGTAGTCATGAAAAACTTGAAGAAAAAGGGCAAGAAGTTGTCATGACGGGCTTGGCGAAGAAGGAGAAGACGGAAGCACGCCAAATAAGTGCTGACGTCGGTGCTTCAAAAGGGGACTTCAAGGAAGCATCTGCTTCTGGTGTCCAAGTGGTAGTCATGAAAAACTTGAAGAAAAAGGGCAAGAAGTTGTCATGACGGGCTTGGCGAAGAAGGAGAAGAC
>JBOFQK010000008.1:0-3829 GCA_051660865.1 Culicoidibacterales bacterium
ATTAGGCCGTTTGTTTTTTTCTACACGAAGTTTCCTATCTCCGCTCGCACTCAGAAGCATGATTGATTTTTTACACGGAGCCTTGCTTATCCTCGCGCTTTAACACTGAGATGATTGATTTTCTACACGAAGCCATCTCCCCTTCGCTTTGACACGATCACTTTTTTTCTTTACGCGAATAGCAATCACATTCGCTTATCCCCTGAACAGTACTTTTTTTGTTACGTGAAGGTACTTCGGCTTCACTGACACCGGAGATGTTTTACTTCTCTACGCGAGGAACATCACGGCCTCGCTTTGGCCTATGGCAAATATAGCACGTGTCCAAAGAGAATACAACTATTTCCACTTTTTTATAGTTATCTTTTATTTTTACTCATCAAAATCTAGTTATTCAAGTATTTCTCATATACAGCGGCATAATTTTTGACATGATACGTTTGCCGAGCATTTTGCAACCAGGCAAAATTATAATTTGTCACTTGGTCAATTGTTTGGGCTGCCGTTCCTTCAAATTGATTTCGAGCTAAAACCTCATTTGCCATTTTCAAGCTTAAGAGCGCATCATCTATCGCAACTTGGTTTTTCCCCTGCAATAAACTGATCTCAATTAGCGTTTTATACAAGTCTTTTAATAATTCGAGTTGGCGCTTATCAACATCAATGCTGAAAACAGTCTCACCGAAAACAAACTTAATTTCGACATCTAAATCAACTGTTCCTGCTGTTTCTAGCGTTACACGGCTCACGCGTTGATCATAAAAATCGTAACGTTTCACTGTTCGTTTTTTGCTCATTGCATTTGCACCATCAACATGTAACAAGCCATAATTCGTGAAAACATATTCATCTGATTTTGATTTAATGACAAAAAAGATGCGTTCACCATCTTCGTGCATAATATAATCATCGCCATCAACTTTATCAAAGTTTTTTTGGTCAATAATTGTGCCAATATCTGAGATTCCAAGTGTATCAGCTGCCATTTTTCCGAAAATATTTGCCATTTTAGTTTCTCCTTGCGGTTTTGTTTTGTTTTTTTGTTTACCATTTTATTTTACATGATAGCGATTTAATTCGCTAGGAATTTTAAAATAAAAAAAGTTGCGAATTAAACTTCGCAACTTTTTTCACTCGCAACATCACAGCTTTCAATGACAAGTAATAATCCCTTCGTAAATGCTACTGTCGCTACCTGACCAATAATTTCATTACTAATCCCTAATGGACTCGTTGGTGTCAGCGTGACATTATGCAAGGGATAAGCAACTTTAGTCAGGGTCAACCCTTCGACGACTGCTTGCCACGCAAAAAGCGACAAATACGTGTACTGACTCGCTAAAAAGGTATATTCGCCTGGTGTTAACAACTGAATCTTCGCTGTTGGCGATTCAATTTGGACGTGTACCCCTAAACTTAATCCTAACTGGCACAGCAGTACTTGTGCATATTGATGATCAAAACGGCCACTATGCGTCGTAACAATGGTGACTTCATCCGCGGCTAACTGTTCAATCGCAAACAATAGCGCTGCATGCGTATCCGTTTCATCTTTCATTGTCGGTAATTGAATCCGCGTTTTTGCCAATTGTGCATAGGGCTCAATCGCAGGAATACTATCAAAATCACCAATCCAATAATCACAACGCTGTCCTCGCTTAGCTAGCTGTTTCATTCCGCTATCAACAGCAATCACATAATCATACGCAGTTAAATCTGGTAGCCAACTTGTGTATGTGATAAGGGCAATTTTCATCAGCTTACGCTTTTAACGCCGTAATTGCTGTTTGATAGTCAGCGGCACCGAAGACACTTGAACCAGCCACAAGAATATCTGCACCAAGTTCACGACATTTTTTCGCAGTTTCAGGATTAATCCCACCATCAACTTGAATTTTCGTTTTCGTTCCTTGATAAATAATCATTTGTTTTGCTCGTTCGATTTTATCATATGTTTCGGGAATAAAACTTTGACCACCAAAACCTGGATTTACACTCATAATCAAAAGCAAATCAACATACGGAAGTACTTCTTCAACTAGCGCTAACGGTGTACCTGGATTTAAAGCTACACCTGCTTGAATCCCAAATGAATGAATCAATTGTAGTGTACGGTGAAGGTGTTTTGTCGCTTCAGCATGAACAACAAGATATTCTGGTTTAAATTTTGCGAACTCAGCAATATATAAATCAGGATTCTCAATCATTAAGTGGATATCTAAAGGAATTGTCGCATGTTTGCTAATCGCTTCAATAACAACAGGACCAAATGAAATATTCGGGACAAAATTTCCGTCCATAACATCGACATGAAGCAAATCTGCTCCCGCGGCTTGGATTGCAGCAATCTCGTTTGCAAGTTGACCAAAATCAGCGGCTAATAATGATGGGGCAATTTCAACTGGGTGACTCATAGATAATTCTCCTTTTTCAATCGGTCTCAACGACCAATATTTTTCCTATTATACCGTATAACACATAATTTTGTAAGTCGAATAACAAAAAAAACCGCTGAAACGAACTCGGTTTCCCTCCATTTCAGCAGTTTTTAGTTTACTTTTTCTAGCGATTAATATCGCGGTTTATGTTGTCTAACTTCATCCATAAAGCTGAGGTAATTCTCATAATGCCATTGTGGAATCACACCTGATTCAACTAAAGCTTTCACAGCACATTTCGGTTCATTAATATGTGAACATCCACGGAATTTACATTCATGGCTATATTCTGAAAAATTCCCAAATGCTTGCGTAACATCGGCTAAGTCAAACTCGCTCAATTCTAACTGACTAAATCCTGGCGTATCGGCGACAAAACCACCACACACTTGCAACAGTTCAACGTGGCGAGTTGTATGTCGTCCACGACCAAGACTTTTTGAAACTTCACCAGTTTGAAGTTGAAAAGCCGTATCAAGTTGATTTAACAATGTTGATTTTCCAGCACCAGTTTGCCCAGCAAGTACACTGATTTGTCCGGCAATAAATGGTGCGAGTTGTTGGTACGCTTGTGGCTGATCAAGACCAAGCTCAATCACATCATAACCAAGTTCACGATACTGCGCAAAAATAGCCGCTAATTGTTCACGATCACTTGCACGAGTAATATCCATTTTTGTAACACAAATTACTGGATGAATACCGTGATACTGTGTTAATAAAATAAATTTATCAACTAAGTGCGTACTAAAATCAGGAATGATTGTTGACATCACGATAAACGCTTGATCAATATTTGCAATTGGTGGACGAACAAGGGCATTTTGGCGCTCGTCAAGCGCCAAAATATACCCTTCACGGGCGTGTTCTGCTTCATACGTGACACGATCCCCAACTAACGGTTTAATCTCTTGTTGGCGAAATTTTCCCCGTGCACGACATTCAACTGTTTGAGCCGTTTCATCATCCAATACATAATAAAAGCCACTTAACGCTTTTGTAATTAATCCTGTTGCCATATACTCTCCTTTACGATCATTGCTATTCACTCGATAATTTCACCCATCACAGTCGTTGTATTTTCACTTGGATTTTCAACTTGTCCGGTTGTCACTCCAGTTGTTGTCGATTCTTCCGTTGACGGTGTTGTCTCTTCAGTTACTGGTGGTGTCGTTTCTGGGGTTGTCTCCGGAGTCGTTGCTTCCGGGGTTGTCTGCTCGGATTCAGGAGTTGTTGTTTCCGGAGTTGTTGTCTCAGGTGTCGATGGGAATAAACTATCGAGTAGACTTTGTTTTTTAGCAATGACAATACTAATTGTTTCACCTGAACTTAACTTAGAGCCACTAGCAGGAAATTGCTTCAATACCGTTCCCACCGAACTTGATGAGGCT
>JBOFQK010000009.1:0-1026 GCA_051660865.1 Culicoidibacterales bacterium
AATGGTGGGATAGCGAGGATGAATTGCTTGCACGTGCCGGGTGGTCACTCGTTGTCGCGAAGATTATTGATCAAAATGAACTTGAAAAAATTCCCTTGTACTTAACAAAAATTGAAGCGGAGCTGCAACAAGCACGAGGCAAACATCAAGACATCATGAATCGGGCCTTATGTGAAATTGGCATTCGTTATCCCGAATACACCGAGCAGTGTTTGGCAATTGGGGAAAAACTTGGAGTCTATAAAGACGTGAAAGTCGCGAAAGGATGTACCTCACCATACGCCTTAGAATGGATTCCGGCAGGGATTCGCAACCGTGAAGCACGAAAAAAACCAAGTAAGTCAGCACAACCAACACAAGGGGAGCAAGATCCATTGATGACAGCAACCGCAGAAGCCTTTGTAAAAGTGCAAACGATTGCAGAGTATCTCCAACTCATGTCACCAATTCGGCAACAAAAAATCCAAGTGCTCATTGATTATGTGATGGCGAACTACCCGCAAGCAGAACAACAAATTTATCATGCCCCACACATGAGCATCCCGATGTTTGTGCTTGGGAATGACTCGGTATCTTTTGCCAGTCAAAAAAATTATCTTTCTATTTATTTTTCGAATCGTGATGTGTTAGCACCTTTAGTCGCCGCAAATCCGAAAATAAAGCGTCAAACAGGTTGTGTCAATGTGCGAGATAGTGTGAGCATTCCAAATGAAGCGCTCTATGAAGCAATTGATCAAACCTTCAGAGCCAAATCGCAGCCGTTAGTAAGTGCAGTGCAAGTCCAAAATCCAGAAGTGGAAGCAGCCGTACGTGAATATGTCAGCCAACAGACACCAATTCGCCAAGAGCGGATTCAAGCAGTCATTCAGTATTTGCTCGATGAGTACCCGCAAGCAGTAGCGACCATGGATTATGGACCAAAAACGAAAATTCCGACCTTTAAAATCGGGGAAACTTATGTAGCGATAGCGAGTGTCAAAAGCCATCTCTCAATTCATTTTGGAAGATTTGGAGCAACAAAAATCG
>JBOFQK010000010.1:0-1702 GCA_051660865.1 Culicoidibacterales bacterium
CCTCAGCAATTGCGATTGCCTCAGTCGTTTTGACGTTATCACTTGGTGGTGCCGTGCAAACCAATATTCGGGAAGCTTTTGTGAGTGGTGCGGATTTATTGGCCTTTCAAATTTCTTCGGTCAATGATGGTTTTGATGAGGCGGATTTAGCCACTCTGGCTGAAACTTATGAGATTCGAACTGGTTTTGGCCTAGCCATTGCTGATCCAAGTTTTGTAATTGCTGGGCAAACGCAACGGATTCCAATTGAAGAGGATCCGAATAGTTTTAGTTTTGCGAGTCTTTTCGGTGGTGATTATCAAACAGTCGCACCGTTCCTCAATATTCCTAGCCAGTACGAACTCGTGGAAGGCGTATTTCCGGCTTGGGATGATGTCAGCAACATTGCGATTAGTGAACAAACCGCGGCCGAATTTGACTTAGCTGTTGGTGATGAAGTCGTCCTCAATGGTTTTTATGTCAATCCCGTTGCCAGTTTAAAAGGGGATGCAGTCAACATGCCGGCAGTGACAATTAGTGGAATTTTCTTTGATGAAGTTGGGAGCCAACCGCTGATTTTCAGTGATCAATTGAGTGAACAACTCGCGAAAGCCTCATTGAATACTGATAATTTGAACTTAGCTTCAATGTCGGGAGTCGCCAAAGATGAAGCGCAAATCCAGACAATTATTGATGATTATGGTGCAAATGATGAATATCGTGTCGTCACTTCAGCAACAACGTTACAAACGGTCGATACAATTTTCGCGACAATTCGTGTTGTCTTAACGGCGATTGCCTCAATTTCATTAATTGTTGCATGTGCAATGATTGGAATTGTTATGTTCGTTAATGTCATTGAACGCAAAAAAGAAATTGGCCTTTTAAAAGCAATCGGTTATCAAAAAGCTGAAATTCGGCGGATTTTCTTCACGGAAGCGAGTATTACTGGCCTCATTGGTGGGATTGCTGGGATTAGTGTTTCTGGTGCGATTGCATTCGTAGCCAATAATATTTCACAACAATTGTATGCGTTGAATATTATCGATATTACAACGCTCATTATTGGTGTTGCCTTACTCGTGGCGATTTTAATTGGTGGAATTGGGGGCTTATTCCCTGCAATTAAAGCTTCAAAAGTTGATCCAATTGAATCACTGCGTTCATAAGTTAGAAAGTATAAAATCCAAAAAAAGCGCCTTAGCATGATGAAATGCTAAGGCGCTTTTGCGTGTGCGAGATGCTAGAATTTTTTGTAAAGTCAATTATTTCATATGGACATCTAATTGTGGGAACGGAATTTCGACATTGGCGGCATCAAAGGCGATTTTGACTTGTTCAATGACATCATAATACGTTGCCCAATATGTCGATGTTGGACACCAAACCCAAACGACAAGGTTGACCGAACTTGAAGCATGTTCGCGGACACCGATAAATGGGGCCGGGTCGCTTAAGACATCAGGATGTTGCGCTAATACTTGATTGATAATTGTTCGGGCTTGATTGATATCAGTTTGATAACTAATTCCAAACGTAAAGTCAAGGCGGCGCGTGTCACGAGCCGTATAATTAGTAATTGAACCATTCGCTAACGAACCATTAGGAATAAAGACGACTTTATTATCAACCGTTAGTAATTCGGTATAGAAAATTTTAATCGCTTCAACCGTACCTGAGTGCGTCGTATCCGAAATAAAATCACCAACTTTAAAGGGACGTA
>JBOFQK010000011.1:0-1054 GCA_051660865.1 Culicoidibacterales bacterium
AGCGGCGGGCCGGAAATCCGAATGGCACGGGTTCGAGTCGCGATCTTGTTCATCAAATTGTTGCACAAATTTTGGTCGCGGTATTATGCTGAGTCTATTTGCTGCGATAAACTCATACACACACGCACACACGCACACACACACACACACACACACACACAAACTTACATCAACAATGTGGAATACACGGTTAAAATCTTGCTCTTAAGTGTTGCCCTTTGTTAGCTCAGTTGTTTAAGCGGCGGGCCGGAAATCCGAATGGCATCGGTTCGAGTCCCGGTAATGTTAAATTAATTGTTGCACAAACGGTTGACAGCCGTATTTTGCTGAGTGCAATCGCTGCACATTCACACGCACAGACACACACTCATACACACACAAACCATCAATGTGTTCAAAGCTTCGCCCTGTTAATTCTGAATAGAGAAACTTCGCTTTAATCGGAGGAGAGCCGACAGATGAGCCAATCTGCACATGAAACTCATTTGCGTTGAGGTTATAGGCAAGTAGGTGTCATGGGATAACAACAGAATACACGTATCAAATCTTGCACTTAATTATAATCGTTCTTTATCTCAGTAATTTCTGTGGCAGGCCGGATCTCATTATCACACGTGTTCGAGTCCCGGGTGTAGTGAATTAATGTTTGCACAAATGTTTGACTGCGGTATTATTCTAATTGCAGCATTTGCACACACAACCACACCCACCATCAATATGAACTTAACTTTGCCCTGTCAACTTCACTTTAGAGAATGTTTCCTTTAATCGGAAGTGAGACGGTAGCTGAGACAATCTGTAAATGAGGCACATTAATGTTGAGCTTACGGGCATAAGGATATAGCGGAACAAAAACAGAATTCACGTTTCAAATCTTGCACTTAAGCGTCAGACCTCGTTTACTCAGTCGTAAGAGAATCGTACCGGAAATCCAAATGGCACAGCTTCCAGTCGCGATCTTGTTCATCAAATTGTTGCAAACATTTTTGTCACGCAGTTATGCTGAGTCCATTTGCGGCACAGAATCTCACGTACACACACACACACACACACA
>JBOFQK010000012.1:0-1220 GCA_051660865.1 Culicoidibacterales bacterium
GCAGTGGTTCATAATATTCATAGACAAGCTCACTACATTTTCCAATCCCAGCATTAGAAAAATCACTACATACACTTTGTAATTCACTCACTGGAATTGTATAGGCTAAATAATTCCCTTGAATTGCGAGCGATTCACCAGTTTGATACGGTGTCGCTAAATCAATCCAAGCGGTCCCAGCAATTATTGCATTATTAGGAATTGACAATGTCGCCTCGGTCGTAACGGGAGCATTGATGATAATACTGCTAGAATCGCGAATTAAACTCGGCTTATCAACCATTACATCATTAATCCCATAAAAATTAGTAATTTTCGTCGTACCTTTTTTTGCAGTAATCACTAAATCACTATCTAAAATCGCCGATTGATCGATTATTAAATTCGCTTGATCTCCAACTAAAATATTTTTACCATAAAAATTTTTTGATGCGATTTTTGTTGTTGTATTATTTCCATTTATGTGTAATGTTTCTCCTGTAACAATTGTTCCGGTGGGCATTACAAACTTTCCACCCTCCGGTTGATGATTATAGATTCCGCCAGAATATTTTGCATCTAATCCACTTAATTCCGCATCTGGTCGCCCTTGAACAAAGACATTTCCTTGGAGATCAACATCGGCATTTTCAACGTATAAATTTCCACCAACAGTTAACACATTCCTTGTTAATAGCGGAATTAGTGGTGCTTCTAACTCTGGATTAATTTCCTCTTCAATTTCTGGTGCTGGGCTCCAGTCCGGCAGTTTAATTTCTGCATTTACTTGGACTGTCCGCTGAATTTTTGTTGTATCCGTAAATGTTGATTGCACGATCATTTTCCATGATTCATCATCTTCACTGTATGAACTGTCACTAATTTGAATTGATGCTGAATTTTCGGGTAACGATAAATCAACTTGTTTAATGGCACTCTCCCAATAGCTGAGATTGGTAGCTGCTTGCGTAAACTTATTATCTACTCCAGTCCCGATAAATGTTTTTACTTCTTGTTTAAAACCGGCTTCATCTGTTGCTTTACTTTGAGCAATGTTCATTGCTGTTTCAAAAGTTTTTTCTAAGGCAACTTGAACAGTTGTAATTCCAGATTCTGCTTGATACAACGTTTCAACTTGATTTTTTTCTGAATTTTGGACTTTTACCGCCATCGTTAATGTGCCCATAACACTCGTTGATAAAATAAATAGGACAGTGAAAATCATCAAAACAACAACTAAT
>JBOFQK010000013.1:0-12916 GCA_051660865.1 Culicoidibacterales bacterium
CGATGATAATCGACATGAGCCCAGTTCATCAGTTGAGAAAATTGTTCAGGTAAAGTGAAAAAAGTTGGGCCCGTATCAAAGTGATAAGGGCCTAATGTTAGTTTTTGACTCCGGCCACCAATGCAGTCACTTTTTTCTAAAATCGTAATTCGATAGCCTTGAGCAGCTAATAACGTGGCACTCATTAATCCACCAGGTCCAGCGCCGATAATAGCAATATGTGGTTTATTAGACAAGAAAGTCCCCCCTTGTTTGATTTTAATTTTAGCTATTATACTTGATTATCACCGAATAATCTTCGTAATTTCGCTTAATTTTTCAAAAAGGTCTACCGAGTTTATGTTATAATAAGAGTAAAATTAAAATGAGGAGTAAACAGATGAAACAATATTTAGAATTATGCGAACATGTTTTAGCCAAAGGCGAACAAAAGGGGGATCGGACAGGGACAGGAACAATTAGCGTGTTTGGAACACAATCACGTTACGATTTAGCACAAGGATTTCCAGTTGTGACGACAAAAAAAGTCCATTGGAAATCAGTTGTTCATGAATTGTTATGGTTTATTAAAGGGGATACAAACGTTGCTTATTTACAAGAAAATGGCGTACGCATTTGGAATGAGTGGGCAGATGAAAATGGGGAACTCGGACCAGTTTATGGTGCACAATGGCGACACTGGCGTGATGCTGAAGGTCAGACACATGATCAATTACAGCAATTAATTAATGATCTCAAAAATAACCCGATGTCACGACGATTGATTTTAAGTGCTTGGAATGTTGGTGAAATTGATAAAATGGCGTTGCCACCATGTCACGCTTTCGTACAATTTTACGTCAGTGCTGATCGAAAATTATCGTGTCAATTATACCAACGCTCAGCGGATATTTTCTTAGGCGTACCATTTAATATTGCTTCATACGCACTGCTTACACACTTGTTAGCTCAAGTTTGTGATTTAGAAGTTGGTGAATTTATTCATACGTTAGGTGATGCCCATATTTATAATAATCACCTTGAGCAAGTACAACTCCAAGTTACACGTGAACCAAAGACTTTACCAACATTACAATTGAATCCAGAAATTCGAGAAATTGAAGCATTTACATATGATGATATTGCGTTAATTGGCTATGAATCACATCCACATATTGCTGGAAAGGTGAGTGTTTAAGATGCCAGTTGCAATTATTGTCGCTTATGATCAAGCAATGGGAATTGGACTCAATGGTGTGCTTCCTTGGCACTTCCGTGAAGATTTACAATATTTTAAAGCCCAAACGTTACACCAAAAGATGTTGATGGGGTATGAAACGTATCAAACTTTACCAATTCGACCTTTGCCAAATCGGACAACGATTGTCGCGACTAGAAGTAAAACAATTACTGATGCTTTAGTTCAGACGACGAATGATGTTGAGCAAACATTAAAAGAATATGCAGCAAGTAATGAATGGCTATTTGTTGCGGGTGGGAGTTGTATTTATGAATACGCCCTAGCTTATGCAAAAAAAATGCTGATTACTAAAATTCCAGGAGAGTATGAGGTCGATACTTATTTTCCTAAGTGGGATGAAAGTGCCTATGAGTGTGTCTCGGTAACACAAGGTGAACAGGTTTGTTTTGAGGTATATGAACGAAAGGAAGTTAACTAAGTTATGGATTTTTTGATTTTATTTTTGATTACCATCATTATCGTACCAATTATCGTCATCTTTGGGACGTGGATGTATGCTTATATTTTACGAGCACCATTTTTTTCACAAAAAACGCGTAATTTGTCAGCACGACTAGGGTTAATGGTGATTAATCATGCCCTGCGAGTGAAATTAACGGTAAAAGGGCGTGAACATTTACCAGAAGAAAGTTTTGTCGTTATCGCTAATCATGTGAGCAATATTGATATTTTGGCATTGTGTGAAGCGATTCCAAAACCAATCGCATTTGTAGCTAAAGAGGAGCTTGAAAAAGTCCCGTTTTTAGGAGCATGGATGGAAACGATGAAGTGTGTGTTTATTAAACGTGATGATGTTCGTGGTTCAATTAAATTAATTAATGAAGTTGCTGCACAACAAGTCATCGATGGATTGCCAATGGTTATTTTCCCTGAAGGAACGAGAAGTTTAAGTCATGATGTGGCGCCGTTTAAAGGTGGGAGTTTTTCATTAGTGCTAAAATCGCAAGCGCCAGTCGTTCCGATTACAATTGAAAATACGCATCGCGTAACGAAAAACTTTCCACGGCGGACACCGGTAACAATTACGATTCATCCTGCAATTTATCCTAAAGATTATGAGCAACTGAATCGAAATCAACTCGCTGCACAGGTTTATGAACAAGTCGTGAGTGGTTTTAGCCATGAATAATCGTAAACTATTAGTTACTGGTATCGGAATTTTAAGTATTTGTTTAGTTGTGAGTGTGAGTATGTTAGTTACCGTTTTGCCAAAATTGCAAGAAATTGAACATTCAGCGGTAATTGAGCCACTCACACCTGAAACTGAAGTGGATGGAGTGACAACGGAACATGTGTCACAAGATGAAGTGGTTAACGCAACGACAGCTGATGCACTAGCTGAAGTGCAGTTAGAACCAGTCGAAGCTGTCGGTGCAACTGAAGTTTCGCTAGGGATGGCAGTAAGTGATTTAGTTCGACTCGAAGGAGAACCGTTAGCCATTCGCGAAGTAACGGCAGCGTTCATCTATGAATATGCAGATTTGACGTATGTTGTTGACCAACAACAAACGACATTAATTGGCTATTGGGTATATTCTGGTCAACAACCGCCACTTACAGCTTTAACAATTGATTGGTCAAGTGGATTCGCGCAAACACAACCGGATATTAGTTGGAGTGGTCCATATTATAATGATGGTCGTGGGAGTGCGTACGTCTTGCACGGATATGCTAATTTTAATGGCGAAATTTATACACTTGAATTTGGCGCTGATGATGAACAAGGATTTGGGAATCAACTCATTGCCATTTACAGACAATAAAAAAACAGCGTGGAGAACGCTGTTTTTTAAACGATTAAATACCTTTTGCTTTCGCACGAACCATCGCTTCAATCTTAGGATTGATGTGATCATAGAATAAAATACCATCAAGGTGATCGATTTCATGTTGTAAAACAATTGCCATAAAATCACGGAAACGTAATGTGAGTTGGTTACCATCAAGGTCAAATGCCTCAACTGTAATCCGGCTGTAACGCGGAGTAATTCCATCAACATCATAATTGACTGAAAGGCAACCTTCGCCATCACGTAAATAGGTTTTTTCTTCAGAGTGGCTGATGATTTTCGGATTGACTAGGACGAAACTATGTTCTTTTTCGTTTTCATCAATAGTGTGAACAGCAAGCATCCGAATGAGGTGGCCTAATTGAGGTGCGGCTAAACCAACACCAGCACGAAGTCCGTATTTTTCGGCAAGGAGATCATCTTGGCTATTCGTTAAGTACTCAAGCATATCGGCAGCAAGGGCACGATATTCAGGAGCTAATGGAAAAGTGAGTGGTTCACTTTTTTCACGTAGTCGTGGATTGCGATCATCAATAATATCTTTCATTGTTAGCATAATTTATTTAACACCCTTTCCTTGGTTAACTTGTTTTTGTAAAACAAGGATACTTTTTACAGTATACGGTGTTTTCGCCAATTTGGAAAGTAAAAAGCAACGAAAAAATGATGAGTTTTTTCTGAGCTTTGAAGACTTCGCATTTTGACAAAAATTTGGTAAAATAGAGAAAGCCGAGTGAGGATAATCATCTCGAGGAGGGGACCCATGATTAAAACAGAAAAAAAACAAAAACGCAAATGGAAAAAATTTATTAATATCGCTCAAATCCGTCATCTGGATTTAGGGTTATTAATGCCAATGATCATCTTAGTTGGAACTGGGATTTTGGCGATTTATAGTGCGAGTATTTACTCGACTTATTATAATGGAAGTAGTCCACTGCGTTACTTAATTATTCAAATTGTGGGTGGCTGCATTGGTTTAGGAATTTATTTTGCTTTGGCAGTTATTCCTTATAAAAAATACTTACAACCACCAGTAATTATCGGTGCATTGGTTGCCTGCTTTATTTTATTAATCGTTGTACTCTTTACACCACCAGTTTTAGGTGCGAGTCGGTGGATTGATTTAGGGTTGGTCAACTTTCAACCATCAGAGTTAACCAAAATTGTCTTTGTCCTGTTTATTTCATGGTGGTTTGTGGCGTTTGAACAGCCGTGTTATCAAGGTGGGTTGGAATTATGTCGTTTGTTTTCGTTAGGTGTAAAAGCACCATTTCAAGCAACGGCACGACAACAATTCAAAAAAATTGCGACTAGTAAAAAGAAGTGGACGCAAAATTTAGTGTTTTGGGGAATCCCGCTTTTTGTTACGCTAGCAATTATGGTATTGCTCATTCTTGAGCCAGATAATGGTTCAATGGTCATTATTTTTGTACTATTCGCAACCGTTTTTTCAATTTTATTTATTCGGAAAAAGGGTGCGAAAATTATTTTGAGTCTGTTGTTAGTAGCAGGAGCTTTACTCATTTTCAATAAAGATGCTGTCGTTGGTTTTGCCCTTAAAGCATTAGAAGGCCAAGATAGCCATATCGCGGTGCGTTTTAATGCATGGCTTGATCCGTTTGCGGATTATTCTGGTGATGGTTATCAGTTAGCCAATTCATATATCGCTATCGCGAAAGGTGGAGTTACTGGCGCTGGTCTTGGAAATGGGACTCAGAAACAAGGTTTTCTCCCTGAAGGACATACCGATTTTATCCTTGCAAATATTGCCGAAGAAACCGGCTTAATTGGTATTGGCTTTATTTTGTTGACATTCTATTATATTCTTCATCGTGCGTTTAAAGTTGCAGTTCGGGTTGAAGATAAGCAAGCGAAGCTCACCATTTTCGGCTTGATTGTCTTGTTCTTTATTCAATTTTTCTGGAATGCTGGTGGAATTAGTGGATTATTACCGATGAAAGGTTTATCGATTCCGTTTTTAGGGTACGGTGGAACGTCAATTGTTTTTATGATTTCAACATTAGGAATTATTCAAAGTATTGCGACTACAACCAATTATCAAGCAGCAAAACGATTGGAGACGACACCAAATGATACAATTTAATGAACAACAATTAGAAGCGTTTTTAACGGTTTTAGCAAAAAATGAAAACTATGAAAACCTACAACGGTTAAGTCATGAAATTGATTGTGACCAAATAGTGCAGCCGTTAATTATTGAGTTTGAGCAAGCAAAATTAGCTTTTGAACAGGCGCAGCGTTTTGGAAAATACCATCCGGACTATCAAGCATATCAGCGCCGGTTCGCACAAGCGAAACGCGAATTGGATCTCAATCCCAAAATTCAAGCATATAAGCAAGCACATAAATTGGTACAAGCGTTATTAAATCAAATGAGTATTGCTTTAGGAACCGCAATTTCACCGAACCTTGTTGTTCCAAGTGATTTTTTTACCGGAGTGGTGACAACGAAGAAGAGTTGTGGTTCAAATTGTCAGTGTGGATAAATTAAAAAAGAAAGCAGGAAGTAAACATGCGAATTATTGCAGGTGATCGCCGTGGATTACATTTTGATGCGGTAAAAGGAAATAATACAAGACCGAGTACAGATAAAGTCCGTGAAGCGTTATTTAATGCGTTAGGTCAATATTTTGAAGGTGGAGAATCACTGGATTTATTTAGTGGGAGTGGAGCACTATCATTTGAAGGCTTAAGTCGTGGGATTGATCATGCTGTTATGATTGATCGTGATTTTCGAGCAATTCAAACAATCAAAGAAAATGCAGACAAGTTACGACTTAATGAGTATTGTGAAATTCATCGAATGGATTACCAACAAGCGTTAAAACATGTGAGTAGAATGGGCAAACAATTCCGTCTAGTTTACCTTGATCCACCATATAAAAACGATTATTTAATTACAATTATTGAAAATTTAATTGCCTTAGAATTATTGACACCAGATGCTCAAGTTGTAGTTGAACATGGCCCAGAAGTTGAAGTTGGTCAACAATATGGGAAGTTAACGTGTGTGTACGATCGTACGTATAGCATTAGCACAATTAAGATTTTCGAATTTGAGGATGAATCAAATGAATAAAAAAACAAAGACAACAGCAATTTACTCAGGAAGTTTTGATCCGATTACAAATGGACATATTGATATTGTTGAACGTTCAGCCAAAATTTTCGAGCAATTACATATTGTTGTCTTGAACAATCCGAAAAAACAGTATTTGTTTACGAGTGCAGAACGCAAACAAATGATCGCACAAGCAGTTAGTCATTTAACGAATGTGTCAGTTTCAACCTATGATGGGCTGGTTGTTGCCGCAGCCAAGTCGTTAGAAGCGTGTGTGATTATTCGTGGACTGCGTGCGATTACTGATTTTGAATATGAAATGCAAATGGCTTCAGCAAATAAAATGCTTGATCCTAATATTGAAACCTTTTTCTTAATGACGAGTAATGAATTTTCGTTTTTGAGTTCAACGGTAGTAAAAGAAATCGCGACGTTTAAAGGTGATATTAGTCGCCTCGTACCATTACATGTTCAGAAAGCGGTGGAAGCAAAGTATGAATAGGAGTTGGCAATTAACCAGTTTTCAGTTGAAAATCATCGCGGTGTTAACAATGACGATTGATCACATGGGATATTTTTTAGGTGGACCACTATGGATGCGCGCAATTGGTCGAATTGCATTTGTAATTTTCGCTTTTGGAGTCGCTGAAGGCTTTATGAAAACACGGAATCGGACGGGATATCTGAAGCGCTTAGCCGAATTTGGCTTTGGGATGACGTTAATTGTCTTTATTGGCTCACTCGTAAGTCAGAATTTTTTGATGCTCAGTAATGGGAATATTTTCTTAACTTTTTATTTCGCCTTATTAATTGCGACTGGGATGAATCGTGGGGATGGCCTTGGCTTAGCCCAAATTGTTGCTGGGTTAGCAGGAACAGTTATTTTTGCGGTTGATTACAGTTTTTATGGTATAATAACAGTCTTGGCCTTTATTTATTTCCAAGGGAATATTCGTAAACAGTTTTGGGCTTTTGTTGGGATTAATTTACTCTTTTACGGACCAGCCTTGTTGACATACGGTTGGTGGAGTCCGTATTCACTCCAACTGTATTCGCTGTTTGCCTTTGGAATTTTAGCCTTATATAAAGGGGAACTTGGTTTCCACAATCAAGTCACAAAATATTTCTTTTATTGGTACTATCCAATTCATATCGGAATTTTAGTAATACTTGGACAATTTATCCAATTGTGATAATTGCGACGAGTATGATGTAGAGAAAGTAGGAAGAAATAATGAATGTTAGACGTCTAGCAGTAGAAGCACTACAAAAGATTCTTGATGAAGGAGCGTATTCAAATTTAACGATTCACGCTATCCTCACGAATCAAAAAGAATATACAGGTCAAGAATCTGGGTTTTTAACCGAATTAGTATACGGGACACTCCAACATAAATTGGCAATCGAATATTATTTTGCCCCCCTCCTTGTTGGTAAAAAATTAAAACCATGGATGCGCACATTATTACTTGTTAGTGGATATCAACTTGTTTATTTACCAAATATCCCACAACATGCAGTACTTGATGAGGCGACGAAAATTGCGCAACAAAAAGGTGATCGGCAAGCTGGGAAGTTTGTGACGGCAATTTTACGGAAGTTTTTACGCGAACCACGACCAAGTTTGGATGCTATTACTGATCCACTGGAGCGTTTAAGTGTTGAAACATCACATCCAATCTGGATTGTAAAACTGTTAGCGAAACAATATGATGTTGAAACAGCAGCTTTAATTTGTCGTAACAATAATTTACCCCCGTTGAAAACGGCACGTGTGAATCGTTTAAAATCAACAACGCTTGATGAGCGCTTTAGTGCTGGAAGTTTACCGATGAGTGTTGTCTTAACGAAGGGAAATATTGGGAATACGACTGAGTTTAGTGAAGGATACCTTTCGATTCAAGATGAAGCATCAATGCAAGTTGCCCCTTTACTTGATCCAAAACCAGGCGAACGAATTTTAGATATGTGTGCAGCACCTGGTGGGAAAACGTGCCATATTGCTGAATTAATGAATAATGAAGGTGTTGTCATCGCTAATGATGTCCATGAACATAAGTTAACCTTAATCGCAAATCAAGCAGAGCGGCTTGGGATTACGTGTATTGAACCAATTTGTCATGATGCAACAACATTAGCAAGTGTCTTTCCGAAAGCAAGCTTCGATCGAATTTTAGTCGATGCACCGTGTTCAGGATTAGGGGTTATTCGCCGTAAGCCAGAAATTCGTTATAATATTAAACCACAAGACTTAGATTCGTTGCTAGCAATTCAACATCAATTACTTGAAACTGCACTTGAGTTAATCAAACCGGATGGAATCATTGTTTATAGTACGTGTACAATCAATAAAAAAGAAAATGAAAAGCAACTCGAACAATTAAGTGGTGTTGAAATCATTGAACAAAAACAATTTACTGGGGCTGATGGTCAAACAGATGGCTTCTATATGAGTAAGTTGAAAATCAACCGTTAAATTTTTTCATAGCTGATGAAAAGCCAATACAGAAGTATTGGTTTTTTTGTTTAGGTAAAATTTTAAGAGTAAAAAAATTGTACTGAGTTAGTAAATAGGTTAAGATGAAAAAAACAAAACTTTTCAGGAGAGGGGAAAAATAAATGCTCAACGTCGTATACGAGTCAGCACAAGCGGCATTTATGCATGTCGGAATTTTACTGACAACAGTGCTACTAATCGTCAGTTTATTAAATTATTTAACTAAAGGGAGCTGGGTTGAAAAAATCGAAAAAACGAAAAAAATTCAGCCATTATTCGCCTCAGCTTTAGCAGGAACACCAGGGGATGGGACGACGATGATGCTCGTGCCCTTATATGCACGTGGTCACTTAAGTTTCGGTTCAATGATCGCAACGTATTTAAATACGACAGGGGACTCATCATTTGTGGTTATGGCTGCAAGTTTTCCGCTATTTGTTATTTTATTTGTAACGAAATTTATTATCGGAACAATTTGGGCATACGTTATTGATGCAATTGGTTTTGGGAAACGGATTTGGCAAGCAGACTATCAAGCCGTAATGAAAAAAACCCCAACTCATGACGAAGTTGACGAAGCCGAACATGAAACGGAATTAACACGCTCGGAGCGCTTTTTTGGCCAAGATCCACGATTGATTCCAGAACATATCGGTCACTTTGAAGGTGATGAATTTGATGTCATTTTGCATCATCAAGAAGTTGAATCTTCAACCGAAAAATTCGCCTTATTACATAGTGTGCTGTATATTATTTATTGGTCATTAATCGCATGTTCATTAGTACTAAATATACCAGTGTTAAACCTTTCACTCGGAACACAACTTGGCTTTGATGTTGCAGCCATTGCACCGTTATTCAGTGTAACGGCAATTAGCTATTGTGTGTTATATACGATTATTGCTCAAAAAATTTGGCAAGATAATAATCATGAAGAAGAAGAAAGTCGGATGTTAAATTTACGCGAACTTTTTATCCATAATGCCGAAAAAGCTGCTTCATTAATTAGTAAAATTTTCCTTGCCTATCTCTTTTTTAATGGACTAATCGCCTTCATCGGTGAAGCAACGATTGCGCAATTTTTTGCGCAAGCAGGAGTGACGAGTATTTTCGTCGCGGTGCTGATTGCATTAATTCCAGGATGTGGTCCACAAGTTGCTTTCGCGACGCTAACCTTTGGGAGCGGAGGATTAATTCCAATTTCAGCTTTAGTTGCGAACCAAGTCGCTCAATTAGGGGATTCGGCTTTTGTTGGCTTATCACTTGTCCGACGCTCGACTTTAGTGGCAGGCTTACTGAATGCTGGTGTTGGTTTAATCTTAGGTTTATTGTTATATCAACTAGGAATTTAAGCGTGAAGTTCACAAAAAAATCAGACTAGTCAAGTAAAAAAAAACATGATACAATAAGCGAGAATACAATAGTCAAAAACGATGAACAAGAGTAGTAACAGACACTGTTTTTTTATCAGAGACTTACTGGTTGGTGTGAAGTAAGAAAAGCAACTGTGAACTCACTTGGGAGTTGATACGGGGTCAAAAACCGTATCCGTGAATCTGCGTCAATGAACAAGAGGGCATAGCTAAGGCTGTGAACTAAGGTGGTACCGCGAGTGAACTCGTCCTTAGCGATAAGGACGAGTCTTTTTTTATGGGAATTAATTCTCAATAGCGACGTGGTCTCACGACAAAAATTTATCATTTAAAGGAGAATGTACTATGAGTTTCAACCATCAAACAATTGAAAAAAAATGGCAACAATATTGGGCTGACAATCACACGTTTAAAACAGGAACAGATAAGGATAAGCCAAAATACTACGCATTAGACATGTTCCCTTATCCAAGTGGATCAGGATTACACGTAGGACACCCTGAAGGTTACACAGCAACAGATATTTTATCACGTGCGAAACGCATGCAAGGATTTAACGTTTTACACCCAATGGGTTGGGATGCGTTTGGATTACCAGCGGAACAATACGCTCTTGATACTGGAAATGATCCAGCTGAATTTACAAAATTAAACATTGATAATTTCCGCCGTCAAATTCAGGCACTCGGATTCTCATATGATTGGGATCGTGAAATTAGCACGACCGATCCAGAATACTACAAGTGGACACAATGGATTTTCACACAATTAATGACACATAAATATGATCATGAGTTGAAGAAAGCTGTGCCAACAGACAATCCAGAAGAAGCATTAGCACAAGTCAAAGAAGTACCAGTTAACTGGTGTGAGGCTTTAGGAACTGTGCTTGCGAATGAAGAAGTTATTGATGGTTTATCAGAACGTGGTGGTCACCCAGTTGTACGTAAACCAATGCGTCAGTGGGTCTTGAAAATTGCTGAATATGCTGACCGTTTATTAGAAGGGTTAGATGATATCGATTGGCCAGAATCAACAAAAGAAATGCAACGCAACTGGATTGGACGTTCAGAAGGTGCCCATGTTGATTTCCAAATTGCGGGAACAGCACACACATTCACAGTCTTCACAACACGTCCAGATACATTATATGGAGTAACATATGCTGTGTTAGCACCAGAACATGCCCTTGTTGATGAAATTACAACTCCAGAGCAAGCACAAGCAGTTGCGGCTTACAAAAAACAAGTTGAAACAAAATCAGATCTTGAGCGTACCGAGTTAGCAAAAGAAAAAACAGGTGTGTTTACCGGCGCATATGCAATTCATCCAGTAACGGGTGAACAAGTCGAATTATGGATTGCTGATTACGTTTTAGCAACATATGGGACGGGTGCGGTTATGGCTGTACCAGCTCATGATGAACGTGATTATGAATTTGCGAAAAACTTCAATTTACCAATCAAACAAGTAATCGAAGGTGATGTTAGCGAAGCAGCAATGACTGGTGATGCAACCCACATCAATTCGGGAATTTTAGATGGTTTAAATAATGAAGCCGCAAAACAAGCAATGATTGAGTGGCTAGAAGCAAATAACAAAGGAAAACGTCAAGTGAACTACAAGTTACGTGATTGGTTATTTAGCCGTCAACGTTATTGGGGAGAGCCAATTCCAGTGATTCATTGGGAAGATGGCAGCATGACTGCGTTACCGAAAGAAGATTTACCATTAATTTTACCAGTTATGGATAATATCAAACCATCAGGAACAGGAGAATCACCGTTAGCGAATGCAACGGAATGGTTATTAGTTGATGGTGCGAAGTATGGTCGTCCTGGGCAAGTTGGACGTCGCGAGACGAACACAATGCCACAATGGGCTGGAAGCTGCTGGTATTATTTACGTTATGCTGATCCAAAAAATGCCGATCACTTAATTGATCCTGAAATTGCGAAAGAATGGTTACCAACAGATATTTATATCGGGGGAGCAGAACATTCAGTGCTTCACCTATTATATGCTCGTTTCTGGCATAAATTCTTATTCGATTTAGGTGTAATTCCAACGGATGAGCCGTTCGCAAAACTATTCCACCAAGGAATGATTTTAGGTGAAAACAATGAAAAAATGTCAAAATCAAAAGGAAATGTCGTGAATCCAGATGATATCGTTGCTTCACACGGAGCCGATACATTACGTGTGTATGAAATGTTCATGGGACCACTTGAAGCAGGTATTCCTTGGTCAGTTGAAGGTTTAGACGGAGCACGTCGTTTCTTAGATCGAATTTGGCGTTTATTCGTTGAAATGGATCGTATTACGGAAACAAATGATGGAAAATTAGATAAAGTTTATCATGCAACAGTGAAGAAAGTAACAGAAGACTACGAAAAGTTAGGCTTCAATACGGCAATCTCACAAATGATGATTTTCATCAATGAAGCGTACAAAGCTGAAAGCTTACCAAAAGCATATGCGTTAGGATTCTTACAATTATTAAACCCAATTGCACCACACGTGACGCAAGAACTATGGGAAGTGTTAGGACAAACAGCCGATTTAAGTTATGCAACTTGGCCAACATTTGATCCAAGTAAATTAATTGAAAGCGAAATTCAAATCGTTGTGCAAGTAAATGGAAAAGTTCGTGCGAAATTACTTGTTGCTGCAGATATTAGCAAAGAAGAACTTGAAGCTGTAGCCTTAGCAGATAGCAAAGTTCAAGAGTATACGGCAGGGAAAGAACTTCGCAAAGTTATCGTCGTACCGAAAAAACTCGTAAATATCGTCGTATAGAGAGTGCCCGAAGCCGATAGCGTGTAACGCTAACAAAACGGGATAGAAAATAAGCCCACCAAAATAGCAAGCTGAGATTGCGCAATTTTGGTGGGTGTTTTTCTGAGTTTTGTAGGCTGAGGCATGTTTAAA
>JBOFQK010000014.1:0-1018 GCA_051660865.1 Culicoidibacterales bacterium
ATTCACCCCGAGCGCTTCAGCAACTTCAGCTTTTGAGTAGCCTTGACTGAGCATTTTGATGATGAGTTGCCAGCGTAAATCAGTAATTTCACGCCAATACAATTCATTACTTGTTTCCGCTTCATTGTAGCAACTGACATAATTACGATATTCGCGTTCGCTAAATTGGATTTTCTGTGTTTTACGTAGTACAGTTCGTAAATGCCAGTTGACTTTTTTCGTGAGATACGCGTTTTTGTGTTCAACAGGACATTTTGCTTCGTCAAATTTTTGTTCTGCGGCAATGATGGCGAGCCAACCTTCTTGGATGAAATCTTCAACATTATACGTAATGTTTAATTTCCGGACTTGAATCTCAATGATCTTTTTATATAGGTGGTAAGTCTTCATGTTATCTTTAGTCATGATCTATACGTCACTCCTTCAATTTTTGGCAGTGACAGTTTTCACTGCTTTATCGTTTACGGCCTTCACTCAGTTTTGAAGGTTGAGCTCACCCACCCCTTTCGCGTGAACCGAGCATATTATACATGACTTTATATGTGAATACTACACTTATTTTAATTTTAAAAGAAAATTATGAAAATATAAATACGAAAATATTGAATCAACCAATTTTTATTCGTTTTGTATTAATGCTATTGTACTTTTTATTCAATTTGTATGTTTAAACGTTAATTTATGATGCTAATATTTTATTTCCTAATGTCGTGATTTGCTGATATACGGCTGCTTCTTCTTCTGGCTGTGAGATTGTCATCACCACAAGCTCAAATGGGGTTGCAGCTTCTACGATGGCGATGTCATGCAGATAGAAGAGTCCTGCTTCGACATAATCTCCGACTTTATGGGCAATTTGCGGTTGACTCCCATCTGGGTAGTGAATTGCGGCTAAACGGCTCGAATTATTCGTTTGTTGCATCAAATTGATGATTGTTTCACTTCCTGGCGTTGTCTCTTGCTGTAAATGACGCAACACGGCTAACTGTTGACGTGCGGTTACTTCATTCGTTGTCGG
>JBOFQK010000015.1:0-3884 GCA_051660865.1 Culicoidibacterales bacterium
TCAATGCACTTTGTCTACTTATAAAGCGTTGTATGAGGTGGCGATGGCATAATCATGCCCTCTTATGGATTTGGTCACATTTCCACCACTTTATTCATCTGCGTTCAGTAGAAGAGAAGTCTATTTCAGTCAAATGAAATAGAAGCTCCTTCTAGAATGCCTTGTGGCATTTGGGAGGGGAGGGTTCAAAATTTTGTTGTAAATACGCATGAAAAGCGGCCATTTTAAAACTTTCAAAATCAGGATAGGTTGTCAAAGTTTGGATAATGGCTTCGACACTGAGTCCTGGTTGCTGTAATAACTGTGTTAAGCTTGAATACGCCCCGTTCGTTGCAGTTAACATAAATTCAGGAGTAAAAAATTCATCATCATCGATTGCGAGATCGTTATGGAATTTTGGTTGTGTCTGAATTTGAAAGTGTAACGTTTGAGTTGTGTGAATGACTTTTGGTTGTGTTGGATTATCGGCTTTTTGTGCCATACGATCAGCTCACTTTCTTTTTTTGAATGAATACTTGCTTATCATAGCACCGATTGCGCACAAGCAACTTAAAGAACGCTAGAGTTTTACCTAAAAAAAGCTTCAATTTAAGGAAGTGAATTGTTTTTTGGGGACGAACACTTTAAAATAGGCGATATAATCAACAAAGGGGAGAAAACCGATGCCAAAAGATAAACGCATTATTTTAGTTGCGAATTGCTTACTTAATCCATATTGTCGTGTTCATGTGTTGGGAAAAAACTTTCCGTTAACGCATGAATTGACGGCGTATTTAGCGAATACCCGTACTGGTGTGATTCAGTACCATTGTCCCGAGTTTACGTTAGGGGGCTACAACCGGAATCCGCAAGGTCGTCAACAGTATGACA
Source organism: Culicoidibacterales bacterium (assembly GCA_051660865.1). Taxonomy (GTDB): domain Bacteria; phylum Bacillota_I; class Bacilli_A; order Culicoidibacterales; family ZOR0006; genus ZOR0006. The sequence continues at coordinate 871 of JBOFQK010000015.1, forward strand.
ATGTTTTTTTCCGTAAGCATTGCCAAGAAACCTTTGCGACACCGTTGAAGATGATTGAAGAGTTTGTGAACAATGGCTATCGATTAACAGCCTTCATTGGCTTACAAAATAGTCCAAGTTGTGGTGTGCATTGGAAAAAGCACAAAGAAAATAAATATGGATATGAGTCATGGATGGAAAGTCCTGGAGAAGCTAGTGATGATGAACAAATGGGAATCATGACGGAAGTGATCGTTGAGGGGCTTGCGTCAATTGGGGTAGAAGTTCCGTTAATCGAATTTCCGTTGAGCTCGCCGATTGGTTCACCAGAACATCAAGGGTTTTGGTATCAAGTGCGCAAAGCGGTTGAACCAGTGAATCCTTATCTCACGTATGAAAATGCTGAAGATTTCCGAGCGTATTTTTTGACGACGAGTCATAAAAACGATCCTGAGGCTGAATATGTGGAAATGCGTCCGCGTAAGTTGAAACAACAAGCTACGGAAACGCCAAGCAAATAATGCCGATCTAAATCTTAAAAAACCGCGATCATTTGATGGCGGTTTTTCTAATCTGCGCAGACTTGATTCTCGCTTTTATTTATGGTAAATTTACAAAGATGATAAAAAAATGAACAACCTTGTTTGCCACTGGGCAAATCGTCAAGCAAGGGCATGAATGGAGAACAAATGGGAAGAACAAAATTACGTAAAACCGCTTTGGGGACAAGCGTGGAAGAATTAGTTGCAACAACACCAGCTGTTGAGCCAACATTTGAACAAGCAGTTTGGTGGAAACCGGTACTCGCATATGCTTTAGATTTTGGCGTATACGCTGTGATTGCATTTATTTTCTTAACGAGTATGCAAATGTATGCTGCTGAAGGAAATATGATGTACAGTGGATTTATGATGCTAAGTTTGGCAATTGCTTCAGTTTATCTGTACGCGATTATGCCGAAATTAGTGAAAGGTCAAACGATTGGTCGTTGGATTATGCGCATTCGTTTAGAAGCAACGAAAAAACCAATGACATATTGGCGTTATTTCTTACGTGAATTTATGGCGAAAATTACGATGGTCGGTTTATTGATTCCGATGACACTCGTATACGGAGCATTCCAATGGATTTCTAAACACGAACGTCCGGAAAAAATTATGTTAGATGAGTTATTCCAGACAACAACAGTCGACTTAACGAAACCAAAAGGAAACGAATAAAAAACCCAAAAACTCTGACTGTATTTTTGCCAGAGTTTTTATTTTAGAGGAGAATTTTACATGCAATCATTACGACAACTATACAAAATTGGTCGCGGACCATCAAGCTCACATACGATGGGACCAGAACGGGCCGCGTTAAATTTTCAAGCACAATATCCCCAAGCAACAGCGTACCGTGTGCATTTATATGGAAGTTTAGCCGCGACTGGTGTTGGCCATTTAACTGATTGGATTATTCATGAAAGCTTAAAGCCAAAACAAGTGGAAATTGTGTGGCAAGCTGAAATCGTGAAACCATTCCATACGAATGCGATGGAGTTTGTGGCGTTGGATGCACAAGGATGTGAACTTGGAAGTCAATTGTATTATTCAGTCGGTGGTGGTGATATTGTTGTTGATGGTCAAGGGCGAAAAGCGACAGCTGATGTTTATCCGTTCCAACATTTCAAAGATATGACTGACTGGGCGAGTACGAATCAGCGCGAACTTTGGGAGTTAGTTAGTGTCTATGATGATGCCGACATTTGGGTGTTCTTACAGGAAGTTTGGGATGTGATGAAGTCGGCAGTTGAAGCTGGACTTCAAGCTGATGGTGTTTTACCGGGGACATTACAAGTTCAACGGAAAGCGAAAATGATGTATGAGCAAGCACTCATTGAAAAAAACCCGAAAATGCGTGAAAATAAGCGAATTGCTGCGTATGCGTATGCGGTGAGTGAGCAAAATGCTGATGGGGGAACGATTGTCACAGCCCCAACATGTGGTGCGTGTGGTGTCTTGCCAGCAGTGCTGTATTATTTAGCCGTTGACTGTGGATACAGCAATGACGAAATTTTAAAAGGGCTAGCAGTTGCCGGTTTAGTTGGGAATACAATTAAGCAAAATGCCTCGATTTCTGGAGCCGAAGCCGGCTGCCAAGCTGAAGTTGGGAGTGCTTGTTCAATGGCCGCTGCGGCTTATGCCCAAATGAGCCAGTTTTCATTTGACGAAATTGATACGGCTGCTGAAATTGCGATGGAACATCATCTTGGCTTAACGTGTGATCCGGTTTCAGGATTTGTCCAAATTCCATGTATTGAACGCAATGCTGTTGCCGCCTTACGCGCGTTAGATGCGGCGATGTTAGCGAGTGTCGTGAGTGATTCGAATCATTTATGTTTTGATCAAGTTGTTTACACGATGTTAGAAACGGGAAAAGATTTAAACGAAGGTTACCGTGAAACGTCAATTTTAGGGTTAGCCAAATTTTATAGTCAGAAACAAAAATAAATAGCTGTGGGGGAATGAAAATGAAACGAACAACATGTTTAAATTGGGATCAATACTTTATGGGAATTGCCTTGCTTTCAGCACAACGCAGTAAAGATCCATCAACACAAGTCGGTGCGTGTATTGTGAATCAAAAGCAGCGGATTGTCGGTATTGGTTATAATGGCTTTCCTTACGGATGTCATGATGATGATTTTCCGTGGGCACGTGAAGGTGACGTATTAGATACGAAGTACCCATATGTTGTCCATGCGGAACTCAATGCGATTTTAAATAGTAGTGAAAACTTAAGTGGTGCAAGTTTGTACGTTTCATTATTCCCTTGTAATGAATGTGCGAAAGCAATGATTCAAAGTGGCATTCAAGAACTTGTTTATATGTCGGATAAATATGCGGGGACGACTGAAAATCAAGCCTCGAAGCGGATGTTAGCTGCTGCGGGTATTACTTGGCGTCAAATTCCAACATTCACTTTACAAATTGAGGAGCAACGATAAATGAAGCGAATTTTCCATCCAAAAGAAATGTATCACACGTGTGAAA
>JBOFQK010000016.1:0-1010 GCA_051660865.1 Culicoidibacterales bacterium
AAACGATATGTTGTGTCATGCAATGAATACATTAACAACACTGAAATCTTCTTTATGTGAAATAATATTTGCCCCGTGAATGTGAACGACAGAAGACAGTAACATCGGTTTACTCGGAAGTGACGCGTCAGTTGAGCCAATCTGCAAAACAAGGAGTGTTACTGTGAGCTTATAGGCAAGAAGTCGTCCTTATGACGAAAAGAGAATTCACGTATTAAAAGGACCACTTAAGACGTAGCACTCAGTACCTCAGTCGGCAGCTCAGCGGACTGGAAATTAGTATGACACGGGTGTGAGTGCCAGCCGAGGCAGATGATTTTTGTGTAAAAGTTCGATTGTGTAATACTGTGAGTACAAATACATAACACTAAACTCCTCAATGTGTTCTTTTTTTAACAACGTGAATGCGAAAGTCTGAATACAGTAATTTTGGTTTACTCGGAAGTGACACACGATTTGAGCCAATCTGCAACACCAGTTCATTTATTGTGAGCTGTAAGGCAAGAAGGTGCCGCGAGTCGAAAACAGAATTCACGTATTAATAAATCGGGATGTTAGGTGGTCTGCACTCGGCAGCTCGTTCGATTTAGCGCCGGAGTGGAATTCCTTATGACCCGTGTGTGAATCACTGTCGAAGGAGATGATTTTTGTGCAACAGTTTGATTGTGTCATTCTGCTGAGTACATGTACAACACTGACATCTCCTTAAAGTGAACATATCTTCGCCTGGTCAATTTGAACGTCTGAAGAGAGTAATTTCGGTTTACTCGGAAGTGACACACGATTTGAGCCAATCTGCAACACAAGTTCATTTATTGTTAGCTGTAAGGCAAGAAGGTGTCGCGAGTCGAAAACAGAATTCACGTATTAATAAATCGGGATGTTAGGTGGTCTGCACTTGGCAGCACGTTCGATTTAGCGCCGGAGTGGAATTCCTTATGACCCGTGTTTGAATCACTGTCAAAGGAGATGATTTTTGTGCAACAGTTTGATTGTGTCATTCTGCTGAG
>JBOFQK010000017.1:0-5747 GCA_051660865.1 Culicoidibacterales bacterium
AAGGAATCTTTGTGTATGATCACTTATTAAGTGGTTCAACGGCGAAGGGGACTGTCAAGTTATATGAAATGAAAGAAAAAGAATACAAACTTATTGCGACGTTTGAAGGAAGCGATGCCCAATGCGAATACGGCATTCGCGAATCAAAGTAAAAAACAAGTTTGTTATTTAAAGGAGTAGAACACATGCAATTAAACAAATTAATCGATCACACAATTTTAAAACCTGAAACAGTTCAATCACAAGTTGAAATGATTTGTGAAGAAGCGTTGGCTTACGATTTCGCTTCAGTTTGTATTAATCCAACTTGGGTGAAGTTAGCAAGTACATTATTAGCTGAAAGTGATGTCAAAGTGTGTACGGTTATTGGGTTTCCATTAGGAGCGAATACACCAGAAGTGAAGGCGTTTGAAACAAAAGATGCGATTAGTAATGGCGCGCAAGAAATTGATATGGTGATTAATATCGGTGCCGCTAAAGCTGGTAATTGGGAATTAGTTGAACGCGATATTCGTGCCGTTGTAGAAGCAGCAAATGGTACATTAGTGAAAGTCATTATTGAAACATGTTTATTGACTGATGAAGAAAAAGTACAGGCGTGTTTAGCGTCTGTAGCAGCTGGTGCTGACTATGTGAAAACTTCAACAGGATTCTCAACAGGTGGAGCAACAATTGCTGATGTGCAGTTAATGCGCGAAACTGTTGGTCCAGATATTGGTGTGAAAGCGAGCGGTGGTGTGCGTTCATATGAAGATATGGAAGCGATGGTTAGCGCTGGTGCAACACGTATTGGAACATCAAGTGGAGTATTATTAATGCAACACAAAACAGCAAATACAGATTACTAAGCAATAAAAACACTCCGATAATTTGGAGTGTTTTTTGGTGAGAAAAACGCAAGTGATTCTGGAAGAATTTTGAAGGGCTAATTTGTTTTGAAAATAGGCAGTTTATTTTGATAAAAACTAGTTGTCAAAAATAAAAAAATAAGCTATAATATCAAAGTAACTGTTTGTATATAGCATCAAACACAGCAATGTATGTAGCTGTATACTACTTTGCGAATGCTATCACAGAAGGGAGGCAAACAATTATGTCTTCAAAAACTGTAGTACGCCAAAATGAGACAATCGAGGACGCATTACGTCGCTTCAAACGTAGCGTTGCGAAGTCAGGAACTTTAGCTGAAGCTCGCAAACGTGAGTATTATTTAAAACCTGGAGTACGCGCTCGTAAAAAACAAGAAGAAGCTCGTAAAAAGAACCGCTACTAATAATGGCGTTCAAGCTAGTCAATAGACTAGCTTTTTTTGTACCGTTTTTTTATGAGTCTAAGCCAGTGCGCCGGTGACGTTAGTTGGGGAAGGTGCAATTAAATCGCACGAATAATCAGTGGAAATGTAACTACAAATGAGTAAGAAAATTTTATTATAATAATGGATTATCACTCTGATTGTAAATGCTGCAAATAATGACGATTTTTCGTATAAAAAGCGTAAAAAAACTATTAAAATAGAGCGGATAACTTTTCTTTCGTGGCGTAATCACTTAGAATAAAAAACAAGTAAATTTAAGGAGGAAATATTAATGGATGTTATGGAAAGAATTAACCAAATAGTAGAGCCATTAAATCAATGGATTCTCACAACGAATGATTTCTTGTGGACGAATATTTTAATCGCTGTGCTATTAGGTGTTGGAATTTATTTTACCGTGCGAACGAACTTTGTCCAAGTTCGCTATTTTAAAGAAATGTTCCGCCTGTTAACGGATCGTGGAAATAAAAGTGATGCGAAACAAAGTATTTCATCATTTCAAGCTTTTTGTGTGAGTACGGCTTCACGAGTTGGAACGGGTAATATTGTTGGGGTGACAATTGCAATTGTGACCGGAGGACCAGGAGCTGTTTTTTGGATGTGGCTTGTTGCCTTTATCGGTGCTGCTTCGGCATTTATCGAATCAACACTGGCGCAACTGTATAAAGAAAAGGCTGCTGATGGTACATATATTGGTGGTCCAGCTTATTACATGGAAAAAGGACTTAAGAGTCGCTGGATGGGAATTGGATTTGCCATCTTAATTACGATTAGTTTTGGGCTCGTTTTCAATGCGGTGCAAGCGAACACGATTGCGATGTCATTGGATACGACGTTTGCTTTTGATCGTGGGACAGTCGCAATTGTTGTTGCGGCGTTAACGGGAATTATTATTTTTGGTGGTGTGCATCGAATTGCGAAAGTTTCAGAAATTATGTTACCGATTATGGCAATTGCCTATATCCTCCTTGCAAGTTTTGTTGTCATTACAAATTTAGATGCAATCCCTGTTGTATTGAGTGTCATTTTCAAAAATGCCTTCGGTTTAGAACAAATTTTAGGTGGAACATTAGGTGGAGTTATTTCGCTTGGTGTGAAGCGTGGACTGTTCTCGAATGAAGCCGGAATGGGAAGTGCACCAAATATTGCAGCCACAGCAAAAGTTTCGCACCCAGTGAAACAAGGATTAATGCAGTCACTTGGTGTTTTCACCGATACATTACTGATTTGTACTGCGACAGCTTTTATGGTGTTATTACCAGTTGGCGGTGTTATTGAAGCAGGTTCAGCGGAAGGTGTCGCAATTGTGACGGGGATTTTAGTCAATGAACTTGGAACATGGGCTGGGATTTTCTTAAGTATTTGTACGACATTCTTTGCATTTAGCTCAATTGTTGGCTTCTATTACTATGGTGAAACGAATATTGAGTTTATGAGTAAAAAGAAAGTGTACTTATTAGTTTATCGTTTTGCAGTCGTTGGAATGGTCCTCTTTGGTGCGGTCGCTGAACTCGCAGTCGTTTGGAATATTGCAGATCTCTTTATGGGGCTCATGGCGTTAATGAACTTAATTGCGATTATGTTATTGAGTAAACAAGCATTTAAACTATTAAAAGATTACGATGCTCAAAAGAAAGCAGGAATTATTGAACCAATTTTCACAATCGCCACAATGCCTGAACTCGAAAATGTCACAGAGTGGGATAGTTGGGATGAAGAAGATGAGGACAGTGATACGGATCTTCAGCCAGTGTATCAAACTGGTAATTTAGCAACGAATTAAGTAACTGTAAGCAGGACACCGCAACTTTAGTGGTGTTCTGCTTTTTTAGTAGTTGAATTTATGACAATTGCTGGTGAAAAGGTTTGAAAATCATATTAATTTTTGCTATACTTATAGGAATAATAAAAAAATAAAGGAGATGAAATAATGAACTTTTTCGAACAATTTAACCAAATGGTAGAGCCATTAAATCAAGGGATTGTCACGGTGAATGATTATTTATGGGGAAGCGTCCTGATTATTGTTTTAATCGCTGCGGGATTGTATTTTAGCTTCCGAACAAACTTCGTCCAAGTCCGGTATTTTAAAGAAATGCTGCGTTTACTTGGAGAGGGTGTTGGTTCAGGCAAAGCGACAAAAGGAATTTCATCATTCCAAGCGTTTTGTATTAGTACGGCTTCACGTGTTGGGACTGGGAATATTGTTGGAGTCACAATTGCAATTGTGACCGGAGGACCTGGAGCGGTCTTTTGGATGTGGATTGTCGCGCTAGTTGGTGCGGCTTCAAGTTTTGTCGAATCAACATTAGCTCAACTTTATAAAGAAAAAACGGCAGATGGAAAATTCATCGGTGGTCCGGCATACTATATGGAAAAGGGCTTGAAAAGTCGCTGGATGGGAATTGCCTTTTCAGTGTTAATTACAATTAGTTTTGGGTTAGTGTTTAATGCGGTGCAGGCAAATACAATTACGATGTCAATGAATGCGACGTTCGGTTTTGACCGTGGAATCATTGGATTGATTGTCGCAGCCGTAACTGGAATTGTTATTTTTGGTGGTGTCACGCGCATTGCGAAAGTATCCGAAGTAATGGTGCCGGTGATGGCGGTTGCTTACTTATTAATTGCTAGCTTTGTTGTGATTACTAATCTTGATGCAATTCCAACGGTGTTGAGTGTCATTTTCCAAAATGCTTTTGGTTTTGAACAAATTATGGGTGGAACACTTGGTGGTGTTATTTTACTTGGGGTAAAACGTGGATTATTCTCAAATGAAGCCGGAATGGGAAGTGCACCAAATGTTGCAGCCACAGCCGATGTATCACATCCAGTGAAACAAGGATTAATGCAAGCGCTAGGAGTATTTACAGATACATTATTAATTTGTAGTGCAACAGCATTTATGGTTTTACTCCCAACTGCGGGAGTAATTGATGCTGGAGGAGCGGAAGGAATTGCAATTGTGAATAATATTTTAGTTGGCGAACTTGGATCGTGGGCTGGAATTTTCTTAACTGTGTGTATTACTTTCTTTGCCTTAAGTTCGATTTTAGGGAATTACTATTATGGTGAATCGAATATTGAATTCTTAAGTAAAAAGCGAATCTATGTCAATGTTTATCGTTTCTTTGTTGTGGCAATGGTACTCTTTGGTGCTGTCGTTGAATTAGCGGTTGTCTGGAATATGGCTGATTTATTTATGGGAATGATGGCACTATTGAACTTGGCGGCAATTGTGTTGCTTGGAAAATATGCATTTAAACTTTTAAAAGATTACGATGATCAGAAAAAAGCCGGAATTGTTGATCCAGTCTTTACAATTGCAGCGCTACCGGGTGTTGATAATGTGAGTGAATGGGATGGAAATGATGATGATGATGATGATTTCCAACCAACAAGCGAATCGGTATACCAACCAAATGGATTTGCGACGGCAAAATAAATAAGCTAAAAAAACAGGACATGTCCTGTTTTTTTAGCTTTGAAAATAAAGAATAGCAATACTAATATTTTTATCCAGTGATAGCGAAAGTGACGGTTACCATTATTATAGTTATTCAGTTGTTTGAGAATCGGTTGGCGTGTCATGGATGTGGTGGTGCGAGCCATCACAAAGGGGTTTACGCTTACTTTGACCGCAACGACATAAAATGTAATGATCATCACTCGCTAAACAACTTACTGATTCTGCTTCAGGAATGAGTTTCATTTGGGTAATACTATAAGGCCCGTCAGTAATTGCTGAGATTGAGCTGTCGGAAAACCATTCGCTAACGATAGCTTCGCCATCAAGTTGATAGGTAAGGGCGCCAGATGGACATTTTTTGATTGTTGCAATGATTGATTCAACATCGGCTGCTTTTGGATCAATCCATGGACTGTTTTCGGGATTGAAAACTTCCGGTAAGCCTTGGACACAAGCAGCGATATGGCCACAAAGACTAGGGTTGTAAAAAACTGTTATGCCATTACCAGTGTAAGTGTGGTTTTTTGCTGAGCATGGTTTTTGCTGAGCACTATTAAAATGGGAGCGAGCATGAGAACCGTCGCAATAAGGTTTGTTTTGGCTTTGACCGCAACGACAAAGAAAGGTAGTTTCGTTGAGTGGCAAAGCAACGTGGTCAGTGTGAATTTCTTTAGCACCACGAACAGCGTACGGTGCGTTTTTAGTTACAGAAATTGATGGTTTACTCATAAAATAACCTCCAGGGTACCGGCGGATTAGGCCAGAGTTTTTAATATTATAGATAGGCTGCTAGTGGGAGTCAATAATTTTAATGATTGTCACTGAGTAAAAAGGAGTGAATCGTTGCGATTTGCTGATTTGATTTATTTATGATAAAATCAAAACTGAAAAAATAACGCCTGGAGGAAAAGAACATGAATGAATTTCCAAATTGTCCAAAATGTGATTCAGAGTATACATATC
>JBOFQK010000018.1:0-2192 GCA_051660865.1 Culicoidibacterales bacterium
TGTTTTTTCAAGCTTCGAAACCGGAAGCATGTTACAAGTGAGTGTTTGAGTGCGGTGCTTTCACCAAAATAGAAAAGGAAAGCATCGGGACGGAATGGCAAAAAAGTAAAATCCGAGCGGGTTTCACACAAACCCATCAGAGTTTACTTTTTGCCTAAGTCCTGAAGCACGAAACACGTTACAAAAAATAAGCGTCTAATCTCGGCAGTAAAGCAAAGTGAAAACAGCAATTTTGAGCAATTCAAAATTGCTGTTTTTATTTTTTTGCTTAAAAATGCTAATTTTTTTAAATTTCTTGGACCAAAATGGTGATTTTTTGTGTATCTAATAGTGAGGAGTATTTGTTCAGTATACAAGGCGACTCAAAATTTGATATAATCAAAGGAGAACAACATGGAAAATCAAAAACCAGTTGAATTATTAAGCCCGAAAGTGGATTTTGTCTTTAAGTTATTATTTGGAACGGATGAAAACAAATCGATTTTAATTGCCTTTTTAAATGCGATTTTGGTCGATGAACCGACGATTATTGATGTTACTTTTCGAAATACTGATTTAAAAAAAGTAACTGCTGATGACAAATATGGGATTTTAGATGTGCTAGCAACAACTGAGCAGGGCACATTGGTTAATATTGAGATTCAAGTGCGCGATGAAAAGCATTTTGAGAAACGGATGATGTATTACTGGAGTAAACTTTGTTGGGAACAACTTAACGAAGGTGATAGTTATGCGAAAATCAAAAAAGTGATTTCGATTGCGATTATTGATTTTTATTTTGACGTGCAGCCAAATTATCATACGCGCGCTCGAATCACAACTGATGATGGTCGACATATTTGTGATGTGTTTGAGATGCATTTTGTTGAGTTGAAAAAACTTGGTGAGCACATCGATGCAAATGATCAATTAGCGATGTGGAGTGCCTTCATCGCTAATCCTAATAATCCCGAACTTGTAAAACTTGAAGTTGATAATCCTGATTTGTTGCGGGCGAAAGGAGCACTAATCCAGATGAGTAACGATGAAGAAATTCGCATGCAGTATCATTATCGCCAAAAAGCACTGCACGATGAAGCAAGTCAAAAAGAACAAGCATTTGAGCAAGGAATCGAAAAAACCCGAATGGAGAATGCAAAAAATTTATTGTCTTTATTAGATGATGAAGCGATTGCGACGGCGATTGGTTTAACGGTGGAAGATGTTCGTAAATTACGTATGGAAGATAAGGAGTACTAATCCAGATGAGTAACGATGAAGAAATTCGCATGCGGGAGCATTATCGCCAAAAAGCACTGCATGATGAAGCAAGTCAAAAAGAACAAGCATTTGAGCAAGGAATTGAGCAAGGAATCGAAAAAAACCGAATGGAGAATGCAAAAAATTTATTGCCGTTGTTAGATGATGAAGCGATCGCGACGGCGATTGGTTTAACGGTGGAAGATGTTCGTAAATTACGTATGGAAGATAAGGAGTACTAATCCAGATGAGTAACGATGAAGAAATTCGCATGCAGTATCATTATCGCCAAAAAGCACTGCATGATGAAGCAAGTCAAAAAGAACAAGCATTTGAGCAAGGAATCGAGCAAGGAATTGAGCAAGGAATTGAGCAAGGAATCGAAAAAAACCGAATGGCGAATGCAAAAAATTTATTGTCTTTATTAGATGATGAAACGATTGCGACGGCGATTGGTTTAACGGTGGAAGATGTTCGTAAATTACGCGCGGAAGATAAGGAGTACTAATCCAGATGAGTAACGATGAAGAAATTCGCATGCAGTATCATTATCGCCAAAAAGCACTGCATGATGAAGCAAGTCAAAAAGAACAAGCATTTGAGCAAGGAATCGAGCAAGGAATCGAAAAAACCCGAATGGAGAATGCAAAAAATTTATTGTCTTTATTAGATGATGAAGCGATTGCGACGGCGATTGGTTTAACGGTGGAAGATGTTCGTAAATTACGCAAAATGCAGCAAGAATGATTACGCGCAACCGTTCAGATAAGTGGACGGTTGCATTTTTGCTTTGGCGTGACTGGTAGGCAACGGCGGTTGAGTGATTTTTTGTTCAAAAGTGGGAATAAATTGTCACAAAGCAAGACAAAATCAAGAAAATTTGCTATGATAACACTGCAAGTTTAGAGAGTAGAGGAGGGAGTTCATTTCTCGTGAGTGAAATGAGCGAACAC
>JBOFQK010000019.1:0-13587 GCA_051660865.1 Culicoidibacterales bacterium
GTCACACCAGAAGTTGAGTCGACAACGACAACGAATCCAGAAGCAACATTACCTGAGACAGGAATGTCACAAGCAGAAATGGTTGTCGCGATTGGTGCCGTTACTTTGATGACGAGTGCCGTTGTGTTAGTCACGAAACGAAAAAAAATTGCTTAAAAAATAATATTTGCTGAAAAGTTGTGATTTCCTTGGAAAGCACAACTTTTTTTGCTATGATACAAATAAGGAAGTGCTCAAAAGAACAGGGATTATTTGAGTGCAAACCCATGACAAGAATAACGTGTCATGATTAAGAAAATGAAGGTGACTACGATGGGATTATTTGATGCAATGATGGGAAATGCGAGCGCTGTCGCTGATTCAGCAATTATTAAAGAGTACCTCTTACCAGACGAAACAATTGTGCAAGCGTATCGCTTTTTCCGGGATGAAATTGTGTTAACAACACACGGCATTTATCAAGTTGATGTTCAAGGGATGAGTGGGAAAAAAGTTGAAGTGAAGTTTTTCCCAAAAAGTAAAATTAAAAGTGTGTCATTTGAAACAGCTGGGACAATGGATCTTGATGTCGATATTAAAATTGGTGTCGATGGCAATACCGTTTTTGTTAGTGGCGTTCCATATAATGCGCCAATTAGTTTTAAAGTGCCAAAAGCACAAGGTGAGCAAGCGAAACAAATTATTCGCTTAGTAAAACAATATTATTTAAGCTAAACCAAAGCATGGGTAGTCCATGCTTTTTTCATTTTGACAAAAAATAACTTGCCGATGTGACAAATTTATAGTATTATAAAATTGAAAATGACATCGATTGCGGTTTTTACGTAATAGTTGTTAAGAGTTTACAAAATGAGAGGGGGCAGGTTTTTTGTGAGTGAGTCATGGAAAACCGGCGATCATGTTAACACAATTACACATTGAAAATTTTGCGATTATTGAGAGTTTACAAATTGATTTCCAAGAACAGATGAGTGTTTTAACTGGTGAAACTGGAGCGGGGAAATCAATTATTATTGATGCGATTTCAATTTTAACCGGACAACGGACGTCAAATGAGGTGATTCGCTTTGGTGCCAATTATGCGTACATTGAAGGTGTGTTTAGTTTAGCAATCGATCATCCAGCGAGCCAAATTTTAGCAGATAATGGGATTGATGCTGATGAAAGTTTAATTTTATCGCGACGGATTGGTCAAAATGGAAAGAGTATTTGTCGGGCAAATGGTAAAGCAATTACTGTCAATATTTTACGTGAACTTGGGAGCTTATTAATTGATATTCATTCTCAACATGAAACGCAATATTTATTACAACCAAAAAACCACTTACGCTTACTTGATCAATTTATTGAGTTTGGCGAAGTTCAGCAAGCTTATCGGCAAGCCTACCGTAATTACAGTGCCGCGAAGCAAGCGCTCCAGCAAGAGCAACAACGGGTTGTGACGAAAGAACAACTCGATTTATACGAATACCAGTTAGAAGAATTAATCGCGGCTAATATTGGTGAAGATGAAGTTGAGCGCTTAGAACAACAACATCGCGAATTTGCGCATGCTGATCAAATTCGTGCGACCTTAACGCAAAGTGTGGCGCAGTTAACGAGTGATGAAGTTGCCTTATTACCACAACTGTACCAAATCAAAAAGCAGCTTGAAAGTTTACAGCGTTTTAGCAATCAATATGATTCGTATATTGAGCAGTTAACGAATGTTTACTATGAATTAGATGAGTGTGCGACAAGTTTAGTGCATGAAAGTCAACAATTTGATAATCAGGCGCAAATTTTACAAGAAATTGAACAGCGCATGAGTTTAATTTACCAGTTACAACGCAAGTATGGCCAAGATTTAGGTGCCTATCAGCAGTTTTTAGTTCAAGAAATTGAGCGGATTCAAAACTACGACTTATATATTCAAAAACTGCAGCAACAACTTGAGCAAACGCGTACAATTGCTCAAGAACTTGCTGATCAAATGAGTGCGTTACGCGAGCAACATTCAGGCCAACTTGCAATTGCAATTGAACAGCAACTGAAAGATTTACAAATGCAACATGCCCAGTTTGTAATTGAAATTACGCCACAAGAGTTACAAGCGAATGGTCAAGATCAAGTTGAGTTTTTACTGACAACGAACCAAGGGGAACCACTTCGGCCGTTAGCGAAAGTTGCCTCTGGGGGGGAATTATCACGAATTATGTTAGGGATGAAAGTGATTTTCGCTTCGAACCAACCAATTCAAACGATGATTTTCGATGAAGTTGATACTGGAGTCAGTGGTGCGGTCGCCCAAGCGATTGCTTTGAAAATGGCGATGTTAGCGCAAGACCTCCAAGTGTTCTGTATTACCCATTTACCTCAAGTTGCGGCAATTAGCCAACACCATTTATATGTCAGCAAACATTTAACGCAAACCCATGTGAGAACGGCTGTTGAATCATTGTTGCCTGAACAACGTATCCAAGCATTAGCCCAAATGTTAGCCGGTGAACAATTGACGGAAACGGCATTACAACATGCACGTGAGTTATTAGCAGCGACGCATTAAAAAAACGCACAACAGTTAGTTGTGCGTTTTCGTATACTATTGAAACAGGGTTAAAAGTGGTACAATTAAACCAATAAGTGCAGAAAAAATGAAAATGCTCGCTAAACCAAGCGCAAAGTATTTACGCATTGTTTTTGTTTTTGATTGAGAAGCCACGAAATCAATCCCTTCGTCTATATTTTGTTCTTATATTATAGGATAAATTTCTTTAGAAGTCAATAATCAAGAAAGGTGGGAGCCAATGGGACGGATTATTTTTCATATCGATATGAATAGTTTTTTTGTTGCTTGTGAACTCGCACACCAACCGCAGTTACGTGGCCTCCCAGTTGTTGTGAGTGGAAAGAATCGACGTGGAGTAATTACGACCGCGAGTTATGAGGCCCGTGCGCTTGGCATTCAAGCGGCAATGCCAATCAGTGAAGCGTTACGGATTTATCCGCAATTGATCGTTTTACCGGTGAATCATCAATTATATAAGCAGTATTCGCAAGCAATGATTGAGATTTTGCAACGTTTTTGCAATCAAGTCGAGCAAGTTTCCATCGATGAAGCGTATTTAGAGATGAGTCACTTAGCCAACACGAAGCAATCATATGTTGCTGTCGCGAAACAAATCCAAGCAGTAATCCAAAGTGAACTCGGATTAGGTTCAAGTGTCGGGATTTCATACAATCGGTTTTTAGCGAAAATGGCATCCGATATGCAAAAACCGAATGGGTTAACAATTTTGCGGCGCAGTGATTTGGCAACGAAGATATGGCCATTTGCAATTGAAGCGATGCATGGCGTTGGTCCAAAAACTGCCGAAAAATTACGGGCACTTGGTATCCAAACAATTGGTGAGTTGGCAAGATATGAGGATTATGTCGCGTTGGCAAGCTTAGTTGGCTCCAAGCAAGCGGAATGGTTACAGTCGCGGGCACTGGGAAATGATCAAAGTCCAGTTGTGGCAGCAACCAAAAATGAGTTAGATAGTATTGGCCATTCCCGAACGTTTATGAATGATGTAGTTGAAGAGCATGAATTGGAGCAACAATTAGCTTATTTAGCGACACTTGTTTATGACCGGTTAAGCAAGCAACAAGTTGTCGCCAAAACGTTACAAATCACAATTCGCAATAATCGGTTCCAAACGATTACCCGTTCGATTACTGGAGGAAGTCATTTTCAACAAGAGCAAGCGATTTTAGTACAAGCGCGCAATTTATTTTGGGAGCACTGGGATGGGACACCGGTACGCCTGCTCGGTATTACGCTCCACAATCTCGTGCCTAAACGTCTCGCCTACGAACAGTTACGTTTATTTTAAAGTGTGGAGCATAAATATTGACAAACGTCTATGTAAAGGGTATACTCAATTCAGAATTTATTAAATTAAAGGAGTTTGTGCGATGTTAAATCGAAAACCACGTGTAGCGTTTGTTTGTGTTCATAATTCATGCCGTTCACAAATGGCGGAAGCATTAGGAAAGCAGTTTGCTAGTGAAGTCTTTGAATCGTATTCAGCGGGGACTGAATTACGTCCAGAAATTAATCAAGATGCGGTCCGGATTATTAAGGACTTATATGCAATCGATATGAATGCGACGCAATCATCAAAATTATTAGCGGATATTCCCGAAGTTGATGTTGTCATTACAATGGGATGTAATGTCAATTGTCCCTTCTTACCGTGCAAACATCGTGAAGATTGGGGACTAGATGATCCAAGTCACCAACCAGATGAAGCCTTCATTTATACGGCACAGACGATTGAAGCGAAGATTAAAGATTTAAAAGCTCGGATTGAGCAAGGAATCATTCAATTGTAATTGAACGTTTTTTCAAGAAAATCAGTCGTGCACAGCGACTGATTTTTTTTGTGGTTGTAGGTGCTTATTGGGCACAATCTGTGTATAATAAAATGTTGTATGAAACATCTAAAGTGGTGTTGAAAGGAAAAGGAGCATAACAATGGCGTATACAAAAGATTTAACGCAAGGGAAAGAATTACCGGTCCTTTTGCGCTTAGCAATTCCAATTATGATGAGTTCATTACTCCAGATGACTTATAATTTTGTCGATATGATTTTTGTCGGTCGCCTTGGGAGTGATGCGATTGCGAGTGTGGGAACAGCGGGGTCATTTATTAATCTTGGCTACGCGATTAATGCGCTCGTTGTGATTGGTGCCGGGATTAAGATTTCCCATGCTGTCGGTGCAAAAGACCAGCAACAAATTGGCGAGTATTTACATGCGACGTACTGGTTTAACGGGGTTTTAGCAATTGGCTACGCGCTCTTCCTCCTCATTTTTTTGAAACCACTGATTAGTTTTTTTGATTTAGGAGCAAACGTCAGTACGTTAGCCCAAAACTATTTAGCAATTAGTGCTATCATGCTGATTCCAAGTTTCTTTAATGTGATGTACAGCCGGATTTTTAGTAGCTTTGGTGATAGTAAAACGGCGTTACGTGTCAGTGCAATTGGGGTTATCGTTAATTTAATTTTAGATCCAATTTTTATTTTTGGTTTGGATTTAGGTGTCGCTGGTGCCGCTTTAGCGACGGTGTTAGCCAATATTTTGATGACGGGATTATTTGTCTGGTATTCTCGCCACTGGATGCCAAAGTCAATGCGGAAACTGATGCGGGTCCCAAAACAACGCTTCCAAATGATTGCTAAGCTTGGGTTCCCAATGACGACGCAACGGGTATTATTTACGCTGATTGGGATTTTAATGGCAAAATTAATTGCGTTTTATGGTGCGGATGCCATCGCCGCCCAAAAAATCGGCTTGCAAATTGAATCGTTAACCTTTATGGTGATTGGCGGTTTAAATGCAGCAACCGCAAGTTTTATTGGCCAAAATTATGGGGCGCAATTATGGCCACGCATCCGTAGTGGGTATCGCAGTGCGATTGTGGTGGCGATTAGTTATACGGTGATTACGACGACGATTTTCTTAGTCTTCCCGGAGCCAATTGTCAAAATTTTTGTCGATACGCCAGCAACGGTACAATTAGCAGTTGATTATTTACGGATTATTGGTTTGGCGCAGCTATTTTCAGCCGTTGAAATGGTGACCAATGGGGCTTTTTCAGGTCTTGGTCAAGCCAAATATCCGGCGATCATCAGTATTACATTTACGGCGCTACGTTTACCGATTGCGATTGTGTTAATGCAGTTTATCGGTTTGAATGGTGTTTGGTGGAGTTTGGCAATTAGTAGTGCGTTAAAAGGTATCATTGCATATCTTGTTTTCCAGAAGAAAGGATTGAAAAAAGATGAAGAAGTTATTGAAGCAGTGTAGTCCCTATGAATTGAGTCAAGGGAATTTTGGTTTAGAACGTGAAGCGTTGCGGGTTCGCGAAAATGGTGAATTAGCAACAACACCACACCCAAAAGTTTTTGGTGATAAGTTGAAACATCCGTATATTACAACTGATTTTGCGGAAAGCCAAATTGAATTAATTACCCCAGTCTTTTCAACACCAGCTAAGGCTCACGAGTTTTTGACAGCGCTGTATGATATTACTGCACTTGAACTGGAATCAGAATGGTTATGGCCACAATCAATGCCTTGTATTGTCCACGATGAAGCACAGGTGCCATTAGCATCGTATGAACACGGACCAAACGGCGAGAGTGCGCGGGCCTACCGTGAACATTTAGCGCAGCGCTACGGTGTGAAAAAGCAATTGATTTCTGGGATTCATTTTAATTTTTCGTTTGCTGATGCTTTGCTTGAGAAATGGTATCACCTCAGTGATTCAAAACTCCCATACCGGACATTCAAAGATAATGTTTATTTAAAATTAGTGCGGCAATATTTACGTTATCGCTGGTTACTCGTTTATTTATTTGGGGCAACTTCAACGTTACATGAAAGTTATTGTCGCGAATGTGAGAGTGATGAGCAGACGGTTTCGTTGCGCAATAGTCAATGTGGTTATCAAAATGAAAAACCACTTTACGCACAATACCAATCAATTTCAGCCTATGTGGCGAGTGTCGAAAACTTCATGAAGGTTGGTGAAATTTATTCGCCAAAAGAGTTTTATAACCAAATTCGTCTAAAAGCGAAAGATGAAACCCAAACGTTAACCTCGTTATTACAAGATGGGGTGCAATATGTGGAGATGCGCACGTTGGATATTAATCCGTTTGATAAAGCGGGAGTCGCGAAAGTTGATTTGGAATTTTTACAACTATTTTCGCTGTTCTTATTGACGCAACCTGATGATCTCAATGCTGATTGGCAAGAAGAAGCACAAGCAAATTATGAGCAAACAGCGCTGAAAGGGCGAGTTGGTGATTGTCATTTGCTGCGTGATGGTCAAGCAATAAAGCTGAAAACGTGGGGACTTGAATTGTTAACGCAAATGCAAAGTTTCAACAAAGAATTAGCCTTACCATTTGCGAGTGTGTTAACAACGATTCAGGAACGGATTACTGATCCTTCAACGACATACGCAGCGAAAATTGCGCGCCGTGTGAAGCAACATGGCTATGTTAAAGCACATATGATTTTAGCCAAAAATTATTATAGCCAAGCCCAAATGCAAGCGTACCGTTTGCAAGGATTTGAACACTTAGAACTCTCGACCCAAATTCTGATTCGCGATGCGATTAAGCACGGTTTACAAGTTGAAGTACTCGATGAAACGGATAATTTTATCATGTTACGTCAAGGTGAGCATGTCGAATATATTCAACAAGCGACGAAAACGTCATTAGATAGCTATAGTAGCGTTTTGGTGATGGAAAATAAAGTCGTGACGAAAACGGTCCTAGAACGGGCTGGCATTCCCGTGCCTCAGGGGCAAGTGTTCCAATCAATTTCGCAAGCCCAAAGTGCGTATGAACAATTTGGTCATCGTGGCTTTGTTGTCAAACCGAAATCGACTAATTTTGGCTTGGGAATTTCGATTTTTACGCAAGGTTGTAGCTTAGCTGATTATACAAAAGCATTGGATATTGCCTTTGCGCATGACCATGATGTGATTGTTGAAGCGTTTGTACCAGGGAAAGAGTACCGTTTCCTCATTATTGATCAAGAAGTTGTCGGGGTGTTACATCGTGTGCCGGCAAATGTCATTGGTAATGGCAATGACAATCTTCGCGAACTTGTCGCCAAAAAAAATCTGGATCCTTTACGTGGGGTTGGCTACAAAACACCACTGGAAAAAATCAACCTCGATGAGAGTGCGCGCTTATTTTTGGCCCAGCAACATTTGAATTTTGATAGTATTCCCGCCAAAGACCAAATTGTTTATTTGCGTGAAAATTCAAATATTAGTACTGGTGGGGACAGTCTTGATTTTACTGATGAGATTCATCAAGGTTATTTTGACGTCGCTTTAGCCGCCGCTGCGGCCGTTGACGCGAATATTTGTGGGGTCGATATGATGATTGAAGAGCGAAATAAATTCGATGAGCATCATGCCTATGCAATCATTGAATTGAATTTCAATCCGGCAATTCATATTCACTGCTTCCCGTTTAAAGGCAGCAACCGCCAAGCCGGAGTGAAGATCTTGCAAGCGCTCAAGTTTTTACAACCGGAGCAAAAATAAGTTAAGTCTGAACAAGTTGTTCAGGCTTTTTTTTGTACTTTTACATGAATGTTTTGTGATTTAAGGTGATTACGTAACAGGAACAGTTGAGAAAAGAAAAACTTAGATGGGAATAACTATAATTTATCAATAAAAATTATCAAAACTGTTGTTTTCGACAAGTAAAGTGCTAGAATAAAGCGAGCTAAATTCAAGCGAAAGTAGGATTGAAAATGGATAAAAAAGTGGGGAAAGAAGTAGTTACGCTGAGTTCGATGCTCGTTGCGTTAGGAATTGTGTATGGTGATATTGGGACGTCACCACTGTATGTGATGCGTTCGATTTTAGAAGCAAATCATGGCGTTGTGACCCAAGCATTAATTTTTGGTGCGGTATCATTAGTCTTTTGGACATTAACGCTCCAAACAACATTGAAATATGTCATCTTTACACTAAGAGCTGATAATCATGGTGAGGGTGGAATCTTTTCACTGTACACGCTTGTCCGGAAGCGGGCGAAATGGCTGATTGTTCCAGCGGTGATTGGTGGAGCAGCGCTGTTAGCTGATGGGATGATTACCCCAGCGGTGACGGTGACCTCGGCAATTGAAGGATTAGAATTAGTAGTTGCGCTGAATCGCGTTGAGATGATTGCGATTGTGCTCGCGATTTTAGCAGGACTGTTCATTTTCCAACAATTTGGGACGAAAGCAATCGGAAAAATTTTCGGACCAGTCATGTTCATCTGGTTTGGCATGCTTGCGGTTTTAGGGGGGATTCATTTGATGGATCACTGGCCGATTATTGCGGCTTTAAATCCTTATTATGGTCTTAAACTACTGTTGACTAATCCCCAAAGTGTGTATTTACTAGGAGCAGTTTTTCTTTGTACAACCGGAGCGGAGGCACTTTATTCAGATTTAGGCCATTGTGGACGGCGAAATATCCATTATACGTGGTTTTTTGTCAAAGTTTGTTTAGTCTTGAACTACCTTGGACAAGGGGCTTGGTTAATGCAATATGTTGGGCAAGAAGTGAGTGTGAATCCGTTCTTCGGATTAATGCCGAGTTGGTTTTTAGTGGTTGGGATTGTCGTTGCAACTTTCGCCGCGATTATTGCGAGCCAGGCTTTGATTTCCGGTTCATTTACACTCGTGTCAGAAGCAATTAAGTTAAATGTTTTTCCGCGCTTATCGGTGCGCTATCCTAATGATATCAAAGGTCAAATTTATGTGCCCACGATTAATTATGCTTTATGGCTTGGGTGCAGCTTACTCGTGCTCTATTTCCAAGAATCGGCGAAAATGGAGGCGGCATATGGTTTGGCGATTACGGTGACAATGTTAATGACAACTATTTTGTTATACCAATTTTTACGCTTAAGAGGTCAAAAGGTATGGCAAGCGGGCCCATTATTAATCTTGTTTGGCGGAATTGAACTCGGATTTCTCTACGCGAACCTCTTTAAATTTTTCAATGGTGGCTATATCACAATTTTAGTCGCAGGTTTGATTTTAGTACTGATGTTGATTTGGATTCGCGGTGGTGCAGTCAAAAATCGCTATCAAGCGTATGTGCCCTTTGCAAACTATCGCCAACAATTTCAAAGTTTACAAACTGATGAGGATTTAAAACGGTATGCGACCCATGTTGTGTACATGAGTGAGTCGCAACAAGATAGTGATGTGGAAACGAAGATTATGTATTCAATTTTCAATAAGCGTCCGAAAAAAGCCGATTTTTATTGGTTTGTGCATATTCGGGTGACTGACGAACCGTATACGAAGGCTTATCGCGTGGTCACAATTGTGCCGAATCAAATTTATCGGGTCGAATTTATCCTTGGTTTCCGTGTCCAACAACGAGTCAATATTTTCTTGCGCCAAGTCATCCAAGACTTACAAGCGAGTGGTGAATTTGTTTGGCAACCGAAAGCCTATATGTTAACTGATCGCGAGCAGCATGCGCTTGGTGATTTTCGCTTTGTCCTGTTGCAGGAAGTGTTATCAAACGAGAGTGGGCTTTCATATTGGGATGAGCGGATTTTCCTTTGGCGAGCGATGATGAAGCGCATCACCGTTTCACCGGCGAAATGGTTTGGGATTGACACAAGTAATGTTGAAGTTGAGACGGTCCCAATTCGCATCGGTGAGTACCAAGCAGTTGAACTTGAACAAATTTCTGAAAAAAGCTAAATGCGTGCCAAATCTGACGGATTTGGCTTTTTTTATTGTGCTGATGTGGGAGCAAATCCGCACGCAATCGGCTAAGAAAATAACTGGAGCATAACTAGTGGCGGAGTGTAATCAGTGAAGGGTGATTTTCAAAAAGTGAAAGTCGGGCAAAAAAATACGGACTGAAAATTACGACTGTTTGTGCGTGCGTCATGAGTATTTTTGCAGTGGTGCCGCAAAATTTAGTGCCGAAGCTAACGAGAAATGGTGATGTTATCAAGGTTTATTGCCAATTTGAGCATCATTTACAGGACTAATTAAAGAAGAATCTAGTTTATTTTTTTGTGAAAAATTTTTGCGGATTTTCACTCTGAATTATTAAAAAAAGATTTTTCTCTCGAAAAATAAGCGTTTTCAATTGAAGAAGCGTGTTTTAAGCTTTAAAATAAAGTTAAGAATATCTTTTGGGAAGGGAGCAATTCGATGAAAGTACCAAGTACACAGGTTTTTGTAGATTTACTCAAAGTTAAGGCGAAATTATTTGAGGATTACCCAGCAAGTGATGAATCAATGGAAACGTTAACGCAATTAGCGACACCGGATGATGATTGTAGCGAGTTACTATGTGCAACCGTAGCATATTATTTAGCTGATTTTGCACAATTCGTTAAATATTTACAACAAGTAGACCCATTACAGTTACCAAAAAGTGAACGAAAATATTTTGAAGCGTTAACGTGGATTGCCCATTTTCAAGATCCACCAACTGATGAGAAACTCGTTGAACAATTTGAAATTTGGTTACTTGAAGCCCAACCAGAATTGCGAATTTTAACACTTTGTCAATTTTTGCCATCACTCGCACTAATTCCCAATAAATTTCCCCTTTTAAAACAAAAACTTCAAACCTTTATGAAAGAATTGGAAGCAAGCGAACGAGCAGTCAACGTTAAAGGCTTTGCGGTGGCGGCGGATTTGTACACAAGTATTTTCGATGATATCGATTCAAGTGTTCAGTGTAGTATTATTGGCTTTCATCAAGCTAAGCAGTTCGGGATGCCAAATTATGAGTTTAAATTATTGGTTAGTATGGGGCAGGCATATGTAAATAATCAACGATTTAGTGAGGCGTTAGTTTATTTTCAACAAGCGCTTGAATTAACGCTTACCCAGAGCATCCATCCCCACTTATTAGCACAAGTTTATGTTGAACTGACAATTGGCCAAATCAATCAAGGAGCACTCGCGATTGCCGAAAGTTACTATAAGCGTTTGGAACTTTTGGTGCATAATCAGCAGTTACCAACCTACTTTGAAGTGGTATTGCAATTGTGTCAGCTGTTTTTAGCAGTTGAGACGAAAGGAGCAGATTTCGATAACTTGTGGGCCCAGTATCTTGACTTAACTGATTGGTATTTACAGTTAAATAATAACAAGCAAAATTACCCGCAGTTAGAGGGTGAATTTTTGCATCTAGAAGCAAGGTTGTACGAACAATATACAAATAATTATGAACAATTGCTCTACACGTATTTTACCCATTTAAATTATTATCGCGAACAAACGCCAGCAAAATATCTTGCGCTTGCTAACTTAGCGAAAAAAATCGCGAAAATATATCAAACAATCGCGGATTATCCGCAAGCATGGCACTATTATCAACAATATGCTGAAATGTTGAATACTTGGGAACGACAAGCTGTGGAAGTTGAATTTTCAAGTGAATATGCAACTTTTCATTCATATTTACAACAACAAAAATTGCAACGCTTACAATCGGCAAGTGCATCATTGAATCAGTTACGCTTCCTTGATCCTTTGACGCAGCTGTATTCACGTCAATATTTAGAGCAAGTATTACAAGAAAAACGGCAACCAACAGGGTGTGCCGTCATTGATCTTGATTATTTCAAAAAATTTAATGATTGTTTTGGGCATCAAGCAGGAGATCTCGCTTTACAGCATGTTGCCAAAACAATTCGGCAAACCTTATCGGCACTTGAAATCCCGTTTCGCTATGGCGGTGAAGAATTTTTGATTTTAAGTTTCGCGGAAAAAAAACCAGAATTTGAGCAAAAATTAAAAGAGTTGAACGAAAAAATTGCGAATATTCCGCTATTACTTCCAAATCGAAAAAAAACTGAATATATTACAGCGAGTATTGGTGCTTATTGGGGAAATCAGGAACAGTTTAACTTTTCTGAGGCATTTAAACAAGCTGATTCAGCACTATATAAAATTAAACAATCAGGGCGGAATCAAGTTGCCTTTTATCCGAATACATTTAATCGTACTTAAAAAGAGAGGTGGGAGTCGATGATTTATCGGTATTTCCAAACGATTGAAGCAGAATTATTATTACAGTCGTATACATTTTTTACATCAAATCAATTGAATATGATGAGACGACGCTTGGAGCTTGAACAGAATCCAGTTCGCAAAAATTTCGCGAATTATTTACAAGCAATTATTTTTGTTTATCAAGCTGATTATGTGCAAGCGAATGAACAATTTGCGAAATTAGGACTTACTATGCTACCGCGACAATCAATGTATTTTGCGCGAATTTATCATACATTAAGTGAGTTTCTTGTGAATGGTGGTCAATTCCATCTCCAATTAGAAAAGCTGAAGCAGACGTTACCAGATGAATATTATGCGTATCTGTTGATAAAAGCCGTCGGTTTATTTCACCAAAATCGGGTGCATCGACCAAGAAGTTTTTATTTGCGGCTCCAATTAGCGACAATTTTGCCGCATTTAGCGCCATCTTTATTTGTGGCCCACCTTTACTATGAACTAGGCCAATTTTATTTGTTTATTTTACCAAATGCGCAAGTTGCCCAGCAGTGCTTGCTGAAGACTCAAAAAATCCTGCATGACTATCAAGATGATGCGTTTACGATTATGACCCAAATTGCGTTAGCAGAAGTAGCGAGTTTGCGCTCAAATCAAAGTCAAGCGCTCAAAATGTATGAAGTAATTGACTGGTTTGACCAGAAAATGACAATCATCGATCCTTTTCACTATTACAATG
Source organism: Culicoidibacterales bacterium (assembly GCA_051660865.1). Taxonomy (GTDB): domain Bacteria; phylum Bacillota_I; class Bacilli_A; order Culicoidibacterales; family ZOR0006; genus ZOR0006. The sequence continues at coordinate 13,296 of JBOFQK010000019.1, forward strand.
CCGTTTTGAATGCAGTGCGGTATTTTATTGCCAATGAACATAGTTATAAATTGAATCAGTTATTGCCAATTTTAAGGCAAATTGAAACGGTGAAAGATCCACAAAAGCAAGTGCTGCTCCAGTTTAAAGGGTATTGTGTCAAATTAGAGTTAAAACTTGCCAAAGGTGTCAATGAATTAGCTGATTACAATCCGGTTATTGTAGCCGGTAGCAAGTTACTCAAGCAAGTTCAAAATGATCGTTTGGCTCCTTTTCACCAGTTGCAGTGGTTGACACTCTTAGCCAAAATTCG
>JBOFQK010000020.1:0-4717 GCA_051660865.1 Culicoidibacterales bacterium
GTTCATAAAATTCAAAATTGCGCCGTTTTTCTTCTAAACTGAAACGTTCTGGGAAATAGTATACCCCTTGTAACACATCCGCCTGTTTAATAAAGCACGACCGTAAGATACGGTCCCATGACCATTTTTGATTTAATGGCCGCTGTGATGGATCCAGTTCATCAACCGTCATCAGTTCTTTATCTAAGAATGTATCATGTTGCACAAAAACACCTAATTCTTCATCATATGGTAAATACATTTTATTAATGATTGTTTGCCACTGCACTAATTCAGCTTCAGTAACTGCATTTTTGGCAATTGCTGCTTCATGACCAGTTGCTTTTAATTCGGCAATTACTTCTAGCGTATAGGCTAATGTCCATTGGGCCATGAAATTTGTATACCAGTTGTTATTGATATTATTTTCATATTCATTTGGTCCTGTCACACCATGCATCATATAGGCATCATGTCGTTTTGAATAGTGGACCCGATCCGCCCAAAAACGACTAATTTGTGTTAAGACATCAATCCCATACTCATGCAAATAATTTTTATCACCTGTGTAATTCACATAGTTGTAAATTCCGTAAGCCATTGAACCATTGCGATGAATCTCTTCAAAAGTAATTTCCCATTCATTATGACATTCAATCCCATTAAACGTCACCATTGGATACAAGGCTCCTTGAAGTCCTTGCTGTTGTGCATTATGAATCGCTCCTGGCAATTGCTCATGACGATAAATCAATAAATTGCGAGCTATATCCGGATTTGTTGTTCCTAGATAAACCGGCAAACAGTAGGCTTCCGTATCCCAATACGTTGCTCCCCCATATTTTTCCCCTGTAAATCCTTTTGGACCAATATTTAAGCGTGCATCTTCGCCATAATAAGTTGCAAATAATTGGAATAAATTAAAACGAATTCCTTGTTGTGCTTCACTATCACCTGTGATTTCAATATCCGCTTGTTCCCAACGTTTCAACCAACCAGCTTGGCTCAATTGCAATTCAGTTTCAAAGTCTTGAACTGTTGCGAGAACAGCTTGGGCCTGTGGTAAAAGTTGTGTCGCCTCATAATCCCGATCAGTTGTCACACTGATAAATTTTTTGATTGCTGCTGGTTGCTCTGGCGTTGCTGTCATCTCGATTGCTACTGCAACATAACTTGCTTTCTCTTTCGTCGTTATCGCTTCTACTTCACCAACAGTCTCAACTTTCATTGCCGTTGCAACACAAAATTGTGGTGTTCCAAATTGATTTTCAATTGTTTGCATCACAACATGACCACTTAAGCCATTAATTGCTTGCGTAACTGGTTGCCAAAAGTTTTCATCATAATTCGTATCTTCATTACGCACATTACCATCTAAATACGGAACAAATGTCACCTTCGCTCGATAGTTTTGTGGAATAACCGTGTACGAAATTGCCGCTAATTCTGTTTTCGCAACACTTAAAAACCGTACGACTTCACAGTGAGTAGTTTTATCTTCATGTGCAATTGTAAAACGACGAGTTAATACCCCGTTTTGTAAATCAAGTTCACGATAAAACTCTGTGACATTCGCTGTATAAAGATCCAATTCTTGTCCATCAATAAAAATTTGAATCCCAATATAATTTGTCGAATTAATGACTTTACCAAAATAGTGGGGATATCCATTTTTCCACCAACCAACTCGGGTTTTATCGGGGAACCATACACCCGCAACATATGATCCTTGGTGCATATCTCCAGAATAAGTCTCCTCAAAATTACCACGCATTCCCATATGACCATTCCCCAATGATGTCATTGATTCAGCGAGACGAAAATCATTTTTATGAAGCTCGTTTTCGATAATTTTCCAATCATCAATTGCAAATAAACGTGTGTACATACTTTTTTCCTCCTCAGATTTTACCCTTTTCATCTTCATAATTGAAAACGCATTCTTAAATACCTTCTTTCGTATCCTAACAAGCTTTTCTGTTATCGTCAACACGTTTCCAAGCTGTTAACGATACCAATTTTCACTTACTTTAATTGTTACCGTTAACAAGCCTTTTTATTGTTTTAAAAGCGTTTTCTTAATGGTACAATGAGAAAGAAAAACAGGAGGGGTTTTATTTATGTCTACATCACAATTATTACGCGTTGTCTCTTCGCTAGCAAAACAAGAGCGCGCTTCAGAAAAAAAAATCTTTAATTATACTATTCCAGATCTTTGGAATTGCTTTGGTTTTGAGGCAACAAAAACGACGCCTTGGGGGGAATTACTAGTTAATCCATATCGCTTTTATCGTAGTGTGATTGAAGATTTTGTCCTGAAATCACCAGATTATCATGCTGAAAAAGATTTTACTCAGCCATTAAGTAAATTAGTTACATTGCAAGAAGACGAAAAAAATGGGGATTGGCTTCGTCAAGCAAGTGTTTATTCAATGATGGTTCGAACATCAACCGCTTGGGATCATGATCGCAGTGGTGATTTAGAGGTATCTAATCTTTACGGTTTAAAAGAAACTGGAACCTTTATTAAATCAATTGCATTGCTTCCACTTTTGAAAAAAATGGGAATCAACACTGTTTATCTGTTACCAATTTCACAGTATAGTTTACGTGATAAAAAAGGTGATCTTGGTTCGCCTTATGCTGTTTCAAGCTTCTGCCAAATTGATCCATTCCTATATGATGACATGGTACCCGAGTTAACTTTAGCGGAACAATTTCAAGCTTTTGTCGAAGCATGTCACATTGTTGGTTTACGTGTTGCAATCGATTTTATTCCACGAACAAATTCTGTTGAAAGTGAACTGATTTTAGATCATCCTGATTGGTTCTACTGGATTTATCTCGATCAAAAACAAAACTATTATCCCCCGCATGTTCCAAATGTTGGTGGAAATACACAACCGACAGACGAACTATTACCGTTTGTGTATCAATCAGCAGATGTTTGGGAACATATTCGTCGCTTTACTGTAGCACCAAATTTGTCGGATACAGCCCGTTGGAAAAAATTTGTAGTTAACTACAAAAAAAATCCACATCCGTTTGGACTCCTTTCAGCCATTGAATCTGAATTTGGAATTACAATTGCACCAGCCTTTTCCGATCATATCAATGATCCACAACCACCTTGGACTGATGTTACCTTCTTCCGCCTCTATGAGGATCACCCGGTCATTGCCCAACAATATGTATCAAAAGAACAAGCTCCATATATTCTTTTTGATACAATTAAGGGAAATGCGTTTAAGGGAAATGTTCCAAATCAACCACTTTGGAATACACTTGCTAATGTTTTACCATATTATCAAAAAAACTTTGGAATTGACGGTGCACGAATTGATATGGGTCACGCCCTTCCAAGTGAATTAGTGTCACAAATTTTAACAACAGCTCGCCAATATGATCAAGATTTTGCATTTATAGCAGAAGAGCTCTATGCTAATAAAGCTTGGGAAGCTCACCATAACGGGTATAATATGATTATTGGCCAAGGATTCTTTAAAGAACCAAGAATTTGGGATCATCAAATGCATAACTTTATGTTCGAATCACGTCATCTCCCATGCCCGGTTTTCGCTGCTGGTGAAACTCATGATTCACCACGCTTAGCCGCTCGTGAAGGTGGCCGTACATTATCAAAAATGTTAACCGCACTTAACATGTTTATGCCTAATGGTATTCCCTTTATTAATTCTGGGCAAGAAGTTTACGAAACTCAACCAATGAATACAGGTCTTGACTGTCGTCCAAACGAAGCATACATGTTAGCGCCAAATGATCCATATAATGGAAAGTTAGCTCTTTTTGATAAAGTTGCTTTCCACTGGTTAAATGAGAATCGCTGGGAATTAGCTGATATGCTTGACAATCTACATCTAATTCGACAATCTTATCTGTCTTCTATTTTAAATACAGAAACCTTTATTCCAGTTGGATTTGATTCATTTACACATCATGGACTAGGATTTGGCTATGCTCTTAAAACTGATAAACAACAAGACTACGATAATATGCTTGTGATTTTTGCCAATACAGATGTTTATACACATCATGATTTTACAATTAAACTTAGTGAGTTACGTCATAAAGCTGGAAATCACGCTCGACATGCTCGCATCCTCTACTCAACAGAAAGTTGGTGTAATGAGCTTTGGGAGGATGCTTTTGATAATAACTGGAATTTACCCGTCTCATTAGCACCAGGTGAAGTTCGTATTTTCCTCATTTAACTTATCAAAAAAAGGAGTCATTAAAATGACTCCTTTTTACTTTTCCACATTTAAACTTCAAAAAACTTTTCCACAATAAAAAAACTTCAACTTTAGTTTCCCACAACTTTATGTAGCCTGACATTTTTTCCACATTATTCGTTCGCAAAAAAAGACGCCACCTCATTTGGTACACGTCTTGCTGCTTTTTTGCCTTCCGTATCCGCTCTTGCTTCGGCTCGTTCTAGACAATCATATCATGCTTCACACTTCACTCCTTCACCAAACATCACAATCAATTCTCGAATCGTTTCCAGATTGCTTGTGATTTTTTGGTCTACCAGGAGTGATTTTCCTTTGTTTCCTCTTTTGAAAACCGTGTTCAGCACATAAAAAAAAGAGCCTAGCGACTTCCTATTCTCGCAGGGCGAACCCAACTACATTCGGCAATAAAGAGCTTAACTTCTGTGTTCGGCATGGGTACAGGTGTGTCCTCTTCTTCATCATCACTAGACTATTTTTTCTTT
>JBOFQK010000021.1:0-2123 GCA_051660865.1 Culicoidibacterales bacterium
AATGTTGATAACTGTTGCGTGGTGAAGGACTCGATCAACAATTGCATTCGCAATCATTGGATCTTGGAAAATATCAATCCAAGCTTGAAATGAAGCATTCGTTGTGAAAATTGTGCTCTTTTTTTCATATCGTTTATCAATTAATTGGAAGAACATTTTTGCATCATCGGCAGCGAGTGGTAAGTAGCCTATTTCATCAATAATCAAGACACGGTATTTTGCGTATGTTTTTAATTTTGCTTCTAATCGGTTTTCTGCATGCGCAGCTTTTAAATTTTGAATCAAATCATGACATTTGATAAAATACGTACTGTTGCGATTTTGTGCGGCAATAATACCAATTGATGTCGCAAGATGCGTCTTACCAACCCCACTCGATCCTTGAAAGACAATATTTTCCTGTCTTTCTAAAAAACGAAGCGATGCTAAGTCAAGAATCTGTTCTTTGGAAATTGCTTCTTGAAAATCAAAATCAAAGTCATTTAATGTTTTTAAATGTGGGAAAGCAGCGACCTTAATCATTGCATGAGTCACATTTTGTTCCTTGACTTCACGTTCATAATCAGTCAATTTTAATAACGTATCAATAAATGACAGTGGCGTTGTTTGATTTGCATCAAGGACTGCATTTAAATGCAATTCAATTTGCTTTAACTTCAAATACTGAAGATTTTCTTGTAGTCTCCGATAATTACTTGTTTCCATTTTGGTATACCTCATCAATCATCGCTAAGTTTTGTTTTGTATACGTGAGTTGATCCTGTGCTTGCTTGTAGGGAAAATTTGCTTCGACAAGTTTTTGATAATCATCCTCGCGATAATTGAGCGGTTTTTGTGTAATATCATGACTACAAATTAATTCCCGCTTGTAAAAAATGTGGATTTTGTTATCATATATTTGTAGTATTACTTGTTTTCCAATAAACGCTATTGGAACCGAATAATGACAAGACTTGTAACTCACCATGCTTGATGGGTTCACCTTGACAGTATTTGAAGTAATGCGGTAGTAATCTCTTACGGTCTTCTGTGGTAGTTGGCGTAAGAGATTTTTTTCATGCTCAAAATCAAGTACTGGTACACTACGAGTACCTTGATTAAATTGAGTATTTACACGATTATTTAACTGCTTCACATAGGTATACAGCTCTTCTAATGTCATTTTTCCATTATATGCCATGATTTCATCAATAATTTTCATTGGCGCTTCAACCTTTGCTTTTGTTTGTGGACGACCAGCGATACATGGCTGAACTTCAAATCCAAAATCACTCGCAAATTGAGCGAACTTAGAATTAATTTTACCTACTTTATACGCTGTCCGTGCTTGATCCATGACTGTTTTCATATTATCAGTTACCATGACATGTGGGACACCACCAAACATTTCAAAAGCATCAGTTAAACAAGCGAAGAGTTCACTTTGTAATTTAGATAAACATAAATGATATGTTCGATAACGTGATGCCGATAAAATGACAACTAAAATTTGAAGTACATACTCTTTACCATCACTTGTATAAAAGCGGACATCTTCTTTCCAATCAAGTTGTGCTTGTTCTCCAGGTTTTGTTTCAAAACGAAGAATCGGTTCATGATTGGCTTTTGTTTTTCGGAAATAGTTGTTCAACTCTGGATGCCGTTTAATATATGCACGAAAGCCTGATTGGCTACATACTAGCCCATGATTATCAATAAGATATTGGTATAATACTCGCTTGTAAGCAAAGAATTGGTGAGTCTTTTCGTAGTTTTCTTTTGACAGTAAGTAAACCATTGTTTCGTGTAAGTGGCTAATCTTTGAGTCACGTGTTTTCTTTTTCAGGGTCTGCTTTTCGTGCCCAGGTTCAGCTAGAAAATATTTCTTCGCTGTACGCTGATCAACATTCCAAGTGCGAGCTAATTCGGCATAGTTAATTTTCATATTTGTTTTTGTCATTATGCTATGTCCCTCCAGTATTAATCTCAATTTATAGAGTTCTTTTACGCTTGTAATTTTCATGTCATTTAAAATTTCAATATTATAATGCATACTCAGTCACCTCTATTTGAGTATGCATTTTTTCGTTTTATATGACAATTCTTATTAGTCGTTTTTTGACACTTTTAGTTTAGCATTTATA
>JBOFQK010000022.1:0-24773 GCA_051660865.1 Culicoidibacterales bacterium
TTAATCGTTGCCCTCATTGCGACGTATATTTTTGGGTTAGGAACAGTAGCTGGAACAACAGCGATTGCAGTCTTTACGTTTGCTTATATCGGAAAATTATTATATGAACAAATTGAAACCGTTGATATGGGTGCTTATGAAGCAATGGAATCATTTGGCGCAACAAAAGTTCGTTCATTTTTCGCAGCCATTTTACCGCAAGTTTTACCTAGCTATATTGCGAATAGTTTATTCTGTTTTGAAGGAAATGTCCGTTATGCAGCTATTTTAGGTTATGTTGGCGCAGGTGGTTTAGGATTAATTTTAAACGAGAAAATTAGTTGGCGTGAATATAGTAGCGTCGGGATGATTATCATTACGTTATTCCTTGCCGTTGTCATTATTGAAGCGATAAGTCATTACTTACGCAAAAAGTTAACGTAAGGAGGAAACGACGATGCAAAAAAATATTAAAGAGCAACTAGCAAAACAGCCAAAAACGTGGATTTTCCAAATCGTTTCTGCCTTAATTTTTGTCATCTTAATGGCTTGGTCAACAAGTGCATTAAACTTCGCCGGATTTAGTGAAGGTGGTAGTGAGATTACGAAAAATATCTTCTTCGGTATTTTCAATCCTGATACTGATTTATTGTTCAACTTAACGAAGCAAGGAGTACCATACTTATTATTAGAAACAATGAGTATTGCTTTTTTAGGAACAATTGTCGGTGGTGTGATTGCGATTCCAATTTCCTTCTTAAGTGCATCTAACATTGTACCCAAGCCAGTTGCGTTTATTGGTCGAGCATTCATTATGGTTGTGCGAACAGTACCAGTGTTTGTGTATGGGTTAATGTTCATTCGTGTGACAGGTCCTGGACCATTCGCCGGATTATTAACGATGTCTTTAGCGTCAGTGGGAATGGTTTCGAAAATGTATATCGAAGCAATTGAAGATATGGATATTCGCATTTTAGAATCATTAGATGCGTGTGGATGTACAACATTCCAAAAAATTCGTTATGGAATTTTACCGCAATTAATGCCTGACTTTATTTCAACGATTATTTATCGTTTTGATATGAACTTACGTGATGCGACAGTTTTAGGACTTGTTGGTGCAGGTGGGATTGGTTCACCATTAATTTTCGCGATGAATGCGTATCGTTGGAGCGAAGTTGGTGCAATTTTAGCTGGATTAATTATTTTAGTCTTAATCATTGAATTTATTTCTGGGAAAATTCGTGTAAAATTAGCCCGTGGATAAGAAGGACTCCGACTATTAGCTTTGAGGCTAGTAGTTGGAGTTTTTTTTTCATCACTGGTGTGAAAAGCTGTACTTCAGGTAGCCTGAGGCTTGATGATAACGAATTTGATAAAATTTAATCAAAAAAATTAATATCGGCTTGCTTAAAACAGGTGAGATAAGGTACACTTAACAAGATATAAAAATGAAGTAAACGTACGTAAATTGTCAATAAAATGCGTGAAAAGGATGATTTACCGTCTAAAGTTGGATCATTTTTTTAGAAATAAAATGTAAAGAGGAATATGTGTAGTGAGTGCAACGATAATAACACCTGAAAAGTATAATGTGCTCCACATCAAAACAACAGGAGTGTTTCCCACACGTGGAGCGAAAATAATTGAGATCAGTATGTTGAAAATTGAAAAAAACGTTGAAATTGCAGCGCGAACAATACTCGTTAATCCCGAACGGCGCATCCCAAAAAAGGTGCAACAAGCAACCGCAATTACTGATCAATTAGTAGCAAGTGCAGCCAGATTTGCGGAAATTGCGAGTGAAGTGAGTCAGTTTTTCGGAGATGAGCCAATTGTAACTTGGTCAGCTCAATTTGAAATTGAGCGATTTTTGCGTCCTGAACTCCAAACATTCGGTTATGAATTGCCACAACAGTTAATTGATTTACAGCAACTAACGAAAACACTTGATGCTGATCCGAGTGTGAAATATGATTTTGTGAGCTTAGTTCAACGCTTTGAGTTGAACCAATCATTACCAGCTCGTGGGAGCGATGATGTGCAACTTGTGTGGCAAGTATTTCAACAATTACAAGCAGAACAGCAATTAGCAATTCAGCCAGAAGCAAAGCCGCTTGTTTTAGATCAAAGTGAATTACAACGAGTAAAATTACTCACAATACCACCGCTAAATCAGTCCTTGCTCGTAATTTTAGCAGACGATCCGATTGTGACAATTCGTGAGCAAGCGCGGGCACTGTTGTTTACCAATTTTATGACGACACCAGAACAACAGCAGCTAACTAGAGCATTTATGGAATTCGTCCAAGCCAAAAAATATAAAGAGCGGGTGCTCGTGGCGACGATGCCGCATTTGCCAGGACACTGTATGGAAATATTAGCAAATGATCCAACGGTAACTGTTCGAAAAACATTAGCAATGCACCCAAAGTTATCATTGAAAATTGCTGAACAGTTACTGAATGATAGTGCAACAAGTGTGCGTGAACAAGCTTTAAAGAATCCAACAATCCCACCACAATTATTGGCAAAACATCCAGAAGTGACAGTTACGCAATTAAAGCAACTCGTTGATCACCCCGATCAAACAGTACGCGAAGCAATTGTCGATCATGAACAAGCAACGTCAGCGATTTTAGCACAGCTAATTCATGATTCAGTGGCTGAAGTTGCCATTCGAGCACAAAAACGAATGTTAGCTACGGGTGAACTAACAACAGAATTAAAAGTAAAATTACTGACAGCGATCCATGTTACCGCCGAAGTTTTCGAAATTTGTGAAGCGGATCAAAATTTAGCTGTTCGGAAAGCACTTGTCAGTCATAAACAAGCACCACTTGCTTATATTTTAGCAGCGCTTCAAGATGAGCATCAAGAAGTTATTTATGTCGCCAAACAAAAAATTCGTGAGCGAGCGAGTCATCCAAAGACAAAAGTGCATGAACTTCAGATTTTAGCAACTTGTGATGACTATACAATTCAACAAGTCATTGCGAGTCATCCACAAACACCACCAGAAACGTTAGCGCAATTAGCTCAACGATCATTTGATAATTTTGGTGAATTGAAAATTGGGAAAGCATTAGCGATGAATCATCAAACACCAGTAAGTGTCTTGTTAAAATTAGCGAGAATTAAAAGTTTACGGGCTGATGTGTATGAAACATTAACGAAGAAAATTTAATAGTTGAAAAGTCATATCCATTATAAGTGATATGACTTTTTTTGTGACAAAATGAAAGAGGTTGACAATAAAAATAACAATATGGCAAAATAATGATAAAAATAATAAACATTTCCAGTCAAGTTTGTGTTTTTGACCTAAAAGTTCCGGTAATTAAACAAAATTCTGAAAAAGAGTGCATATCAATTGTAAAAAAATTTGAACTATGCAAGAATAGGGTTAACAGGAATCAGTTACTTGCTTCCTTAATTTTAAAAAAAAGAAAACTCAAGGAGGACATCTCATATGTCATTAATCGGAAAAACTATTGGTGAATTCAACGCAGAAGCATACCAAAACGGAAAATTTGTCTCAGTATCTTCAGAAGACTTTAAAGGACAATGGAGCGTAGTTTGCTTCTATCCAGCAGACTTTACATTCGTTTGCCCAACTGAATTAGGGGATTTACAAGATCAATACGCAACTTTAAAAGCAATGGGAGTTGAAGTATATTCAGTATCAACTGATACACACTTCACACATAAAGCATGGCACGATCATTCAGAAGCAATTAACAAAATTGAGTATGTTATGATTGGAGATCCATCTCAAAAAATCTCACGTTTATTTGATGTATTAGATGAAAATACAGGATTAGCAGATCGTGGAACATTTATTATCGATCCAGAAGGTGTTGTTCAATCAGTAGAAATTACTGCTGGAGGAATTGGACGTGATGCAAGCATTTTAATCGATAAAATGAAAGCTGCCCAATATGTACGTAACAATCCAGGTGAAGTATGTCCAGCTAAATGGAAAGAAGGATCAGCAACTTTAAAACCAAGCATCGATCTTGTAGGAAAAATCTAAGCTATTAAGTTAGTGGAATAACTGCTTGTTTCAGAAATAATCTGGTGCTTGTAGTTATTCTTTTTTAAATCAATCAACCGTTAAAAATAATGAGCAATTATGTTTAATTGCCAAATCAAGGAGGAAAATGAGATGCATTTAGAAGCAGAAATCAAAAATCAATTAGAACAATATTTACAATTGTTAGAATCTGATCTAGTTATTCAATTAAGCGTCGATACAGACGAGCATTCACAAGCAATGACAACATTTATCGATGAAGTTGTGGCATTATCACCACGTTTAACATTAGAACACGCACAATTAGAGCGGACACCAAGTTTCATGATTAACCAAGCAGGTCAAGGGGCGAGCGGCGTTGTGTTTGCTGGAATTCCTGGTGGACATGAATTTACATCATTTATCTTAGCCTTATTACAAGTGAGTGGTCGGGCACCAAAAGTGGAACAAGAAATTATTGATCGCATTCGTGCAATTGATAAACCATTCCATTTTGAAACGTATATTAGTTTAAGTTGTCATAACTGTCCTGACGTTGTTCAGGCATTCAATATGATGAGTGCATTGAATCCACTAATCAGTCACACGATGATTGATGGAGCAATGTTCCAAGCTGAAGTTGAAGCACGTACAGTTATGGCGGTTCCAACAATGTTTGCGAATGGTGAAGCATTTGGAAATGGACGCACAACGATTGAAGAAATTCTTGATAAAGTAACGGGACCTGCTGATGCGAGTGAATTCGCGGATAAAGGTGTATTTGATGTCCTTGTTGTTGGTGGTGGACCTGCTGGCGCAAGTGCAGCGATTTATGCAGCGCGTAAAGGGATTAAAACCGGACTTGTAGCCCAAACGTTTGGTGGTCAAGTTATGGAAACAATGGGAATTGAAAATGTCATCGGGACACCATATACAGAAGGACCGAAGCTTATGGCACAAGTTGAAGCTCACGTCAAAGAATACCCAGTTGATTTGATGAAAGGTCAACAAGTTGCAAATTTAGAAAAAAATGAATTTGTTGATGTAACACTTGCAAATGGTGCGGTTTTACAAAGTAAGACAGTCGTTTTAGCGACTGGAGCACGTTGGCGTAATATCAATGTACCAGGTGAAAAGGAATTTAAAAACAAAGGTGTTGCTTATTGCCCACATTGTGATGGACCATTATTTGCCGGGAAAAAAGTTGCTGTTATTGGTGGTGGAAACTCAGGAATTGAAGCGGCAATCGATTTAGCAGGTGTCGTTGAACATGTCACTGTAATCGAATTCCAACAAACCTTGAAAGCTGATAAAGTCTTACAAGAACGTGTGTACTCATTACCAAACGTGACTGTGATTACTGGCGCAAAAACAACAGCAATTACTGGAAATGACACAGTTTCAGGATTAACATATCAAAATTGTGAAACGAATGAAGAACACAGCATTGCTGTTGAAGGTGTCTTCATCTTAATTGGACTCGTACCAAACACAGAGTGGTTAGGTGACAGTGTCGAAAAAACACGCATGGGCGAAATTATTGTTGATAAACATGGAGCAACAAGCATCCCTGGAGTATTTGCAGCTGGAGATTGTACTGATTCAGCATATAAGCAAATTATTATCTCAATGGGATCAGGAGCAACAGCAGCGTTAGGAGCTTTTGACTGGTTAATCAGAAACTAAGTGCGAGGACGTTGTAACATGCAAGTCAAAAACTGCTAGTGAGACGAAAATAAGCAAAAGACTGAACTCATCTTTGATGAATTCAGTCTTTTTTACTTTTGAGCCGGATAAAACTAAATTACTTGACTTTTGAGGTAGGAAAGCGTAAAATAAAAACAATCAATTGTATACAATCGAATTTAAAGTGAGTGGTGATTATGAAATCAGAAGAAATGTTGAAATTAGAAAATCAGTTATGTTTTTCTTTATATGCAACGGCAAAAGAAGTAATTCGCTTATATAAACCGTTACTTGATGAACATGGCATTACGTATACGCAATATTTAGCGTTAATGGTAATCTGGGAAGCGAAACAGATTTCAGTCAAAAATTTAGGACGAAAACTGCATTTAGACTCAGGAACCTTGACTCCATTGCTAAAAAAACTAGCAAATCAAGGATTAGTTAGTCGGATGCGCGACCTTGAAGATGAGCGAATCGTCTTGATTACCCCAACCGCAAGTGGATGGCAACTTGAAAAAATTGTCCAAACCATTCCGCAAACAATTAGCTGTCAATTAGCTGATAGTGAGATTGATTTTATTGTTTTAAAACAGCAGCTAGACACACTACTAGGCGTATTAACGAAAGAGTAGTGTTTACTTTTCGGGAAAAAGATTGTATACAATTAAATTGAAAGAAATCAAATGAGGTGGACTTTATGAGTATTTATCAATACACAGTGAAACAAACAAATGGCCAAGGTTTGGCGATGAATGACTACGTAGGAAAAGTGATGTTAATTGTCAACACAGCAACAAAATGTGGCTTAGCACCACAATTTAAAGATTTAGAGCTATTACATGTGAAATATCAAAGTGAAGGTTTAGCTGTACTAGGCTTTCCGTGTAGTCAATTTGCGAACCAAGAAGTAGCAGATAATCAGGAAATTGTTGCGACATGCCAATTAAATTTCGGAGTCACTTTCCCAATTTTGGCGAAAGTTGATGTCAATGGTGTTCATGCCGATCCGTTATTCGTCTTTTTAAAACAAGAAACAGGTGGACTATTTGGGAAAGAATTAAAATGGAACTTTACAAAGTTCCTTGTTGATCGTCAAGGAAATGTTGTTAAACGGTATGCACCAACGGTCTCACCATTAAAAATTGAAGCGGATATTCAAAAATTATTAGCACAAAAATAAAAAAAGTACTGTTTTTTTTAAAATAAGGAGTATACTAAATTGTGAAGACTATTTAAATTTCTAAAGGAGAATATCAAATGGAATACACTTTTTTTGCCAATCGTTTTAAAAATAAAGTTATGATTATTACTGGTGCAGCAGCAGGAATAGGGGCAGCAACTGCACGTCGAGCAGCGTTGGAAGGCGCAAAACTTGTCTTAGTTGATATTTTAGCAACAGAAGGTGAGCTACTCTTAGCCGAAATCCAAGCGTTAGGCGGTGAAGCCATTTACTTGAATTTGGATTTAACCGATGAAGCCAATTGTGCTCAAGTTGTTGCAACTGCAGTTGCGACTTACGGCAAGCTCGATATTGCCATCAATAATGCTGGAGTCATGGGTAATCCACAACCATTGCACAAATTAGCAAAAGTGGATATGGATTTTACAATGGCAAGCAACTTCTATAGTGTTTATTATTGCTGTAAATATCAACTTGATCAATTTATACAACAAGGTGATGGTGGGGTCATTGTGAATAATGCGTCAATTGCCGGATTAACTGGGCTGCCTGGGAATCCAGCGTATGTTGCTTCTAAGCATGCTGTCAATGGCTTAACAAAAAATTTAGCATTAGATTATGCTGCCTATGGTATTCGTGTTAATTCAGTAAATCCAGCGGGAACCGATACACCAATGGTTGAAAAAGCCTTTGCATTAGTGAAAGAGCGTCAAGCAGCAGCGTTAGCGGCTGGGGTTGATATGAGTAAAGTTCAATCGATGGCTGGCCAAAAAACGCAAACAATGCAAAAACGCAATGCCACTGCACAAGAACAAGCAGCTTCAATCCTCTTTTTAGCATCAGATGATGCGACACATATGACAGGTGCCACAGTTCAAACTGATGGTGGTTGGACATCATTCTAAGCAATCAAAAAAACGAGAAGTTACAAAAGCAAATTGCTTAAGAACTTCTCGTTTTTTTTAGCTATTATTCGATTTCATCGACTTCTAATTGTAAGTTTTTGAAGAAAAAATAGCCAGCAAGTGCTAAGCCTCCAGTTGCAATAATTGAAATGACGATGATTGCAGCAATAATTGTTGGCTTTTTGTCTGTCGTTGTGAATTCAGGTTTGTGACAAGCCGATTGGCAACATGTAGTTTTTTTCGTTGGTTGGTTAAACATATGAAATTCCCCCTTATTTTGGATACTTTTATTGTGCCAGAAAATCAGAGCGGAAACAACTTAATTTATTGATACTAAATAACTAAATAATTACAAAAAAACGCATTTATGATTGCTAAATGGAATTAGGACTGTCATACTTAAAGAGAGATTGATAATTTATAGGAAGTTGAAGGGGAATTTATGCAAATTTGTTGTACACAAAAGGTATTAAAAGTATTAAAAGTTAAACCAATTGAAGTTTACGATGCCGATTTCTTTTGTTGGAGCGTAAATGTGGATACAATCGGGAAGCGGCAACTGTTCTGGTTTAGTAATGATGCAACGCGAATTTCATTTGCGTTGTATGATTTGAATCCACGAGATATCGAGACATTCACGGAAATAGTTTATCAAGCGATGAGCAAAACCTTTGAACTGTACGGATACACACCCGAGCAAATTCAGCAGTATTTTGAACTTGCTGGTGAAGTAGCCTATACGAAAACACGCGGACCAAGAAATGTCGGACGTTTAAATGCCGTCATGAATGATTTCATCGCGATGGAACTACCAATTAACACTGCGGAAATGTATCAATATACATTTGTTGAAAAAATGAATCAAATGATCGTGAAGTTTGATAAAACCCATGCTATCCCGACTGAGCAGTTGACACATTTCTTTAATCGTTTAGCGACTGGAGAATCACTGAATTTAGACGGAACAATGATTGGGCAACTTCCAAGTGACTTGCGAAAAGCAAAAGTTGCTAACAATATGCGCTATCAAGGGAATGCGATGGAAAAGCGTGATGCTTTTGATTTAATTGTGCAACTGCAACTTGGATTTGAGCAGCCGGTTCGGCGAATTATCGTACCAACTGATAAAACATTTGCTGATTTACATCTGATTATTCAAGCGGCTTATTTTTGGGAAAACCGCCATGAATATCAATTTGAAATTGAAACCGGAAAAAACAATTATCACGTTGTCATGCAAGATGCTGAAGGGGCTCAAGGTGTCAAAAAAAATGTCGAGTATAAAATTGATAAGCAAACAAAATTATCAGAATTACTTGCACCAAACATGAGATTTACTTACACGTATGACCTTAACGATGAGTGGGAACATAGCATTTACGTTCGGAGATTAGATCAAACAGCGTATCCAGTGTGCTTATTAGGCTCGGGAGCAAGACCGCCTGAGGGCATTGGTGGAGTTTCAGGGTATAATTTTTTAATCGAAATGCTAGGGAGTATTGAGTTGCTACCAAAAGAGGAGCAAATGCATATTGATTTATTGCTTAAAGAATTAAAGTATTTCGAGCCGAATATGAAAAAAATCAACGAAAAAATGCGATATATTTAAAAAAATAACGTTTGTACACGCACAAACGTTATTTTTTTGCGGTTTTTTATTTAGTCGCGGCTAATTTTTCTTCAGCAATCAATAAAATTTCTTTTTTTAATTCTTCAACCATCTCAGCTTCTGGGACTTTACGAACAATTTTCCCTTTTTTAAAGAGTAAGCCTTCACCACGAGCACCAGCAATCCCAATGTCAGCTTCTTTCGCTTCACCAGGACCATTGACAGCACATCCAAGGACAGCGACATGAATATTTACCGGTACCGTTTCCAAAAATTGTTCAATTTCAGCAGCAATACTAATTAAATCAATTTCAATCCGGCCACAAGTAGGACAAGAAATTAACGTTGCAACATTGGAAGCTAAACCAAAGTTTTTCAATAATTCTTTACAAACTTTAATTTCTTCAACAGGATCAGCCGTTAATGAAACCCGAATTGTACTTCCGATGCCTTGATAGAGTAGGACGCCAAGACCGGCAGCACTTTTAATTGTCCCACTGAAAATTGTTCCCGCTTCCGTAATTCCTAAGTGGAGGGGATAAGGGAATTTTTCAGCAGCAAGTTGATACGCTTGAATCGCTAAATCGACATTACTTGCCTTCATTGAAATAATAATATCTTCGAATCCTAAGCGTTCTAAAATTTCGACATGGTATTGTGCACTTTCGAGCATACCTTCAGCAGTTGGATAGCCGTATTTATCGAGAATATGTTTTTCTAATGATCCAGCATTAACCCCAATTCGAATTGGAATGTTTTTGGCTTTAGCAGCTTCAACGACTTGACGAACTTTCTCGTCACTACCAATATTTCCAGGATTAATGCGAATTTTATCGACACCAGCGTCAATTGCAGCTAATGCCATCCGATAGTCAAAGTGAATGTCAGCGACAATGGGAATTGAGACCCGCTTTTTGATTTCAGCAATTGCTTGCGCATCAGCTAATGTTGGACACGTACAGCGGACGATTTGGCAACCAGCTTGTTCTAGTCGTAAAATTTGTTCGACAGTTGCGTCAACATCACGTGTTTTCGTAGTTGTCATACTTTGAATGACAACTTCATTATTTCCACCTATTTGAATGCCCCCAACAAAAACGGGACGAGTTTGAGTACGATGATACATGTAAGTCACTCCTTTATATTTCATAGTAATAGTATACCAAATTTTTTTAAGAAAGATAGTCTAAGACAATCTGAGCAACTAGGAGTGCAATAAGTCACATTCAAGCAGCTGGATAGTGAAATTGGAAAGCTTGTGGTAATTGTTATTTGAAAAAATAAAAACTATGGAATTATACAGAAAAAATTAAAAGCATATTCAGGGACATTTGAAAACTATCAGGATATAATGAAGACATAAACAACAACTTGAAGAAAGAAAGAGGAAACAACATGTTTACATTAATCGAATTACCATATGCATACGATGCGTTAGAACCACATTTAGATAAAGCGACGATGGAGATCCATCACGGAAAGCACCATGCGACATATGTTGCAAACTTAAACTTAGCATTAGAAAATCATCCGGAATTTGCGGAATGGTCATTAGAAGAATTAATCAAGGGGTTAGATAAATTACCTGAAAGTATTCGTACAGCTGTACGCAACCACGGTGGTGGAGTTTATAACCACGATTTCTACTGGTTAAGTTTAGCACCAAATGCTGGTGGGGAGCCAACGGGAGAATTAGCTGAAGCAATTACAGCAACATTTGGAAGCTTTGCAGCTTTCCAAGAAAAATTTGAAACTGCAGCGAAAACACGTTTTGGTTCAGGTTGGGCTTGGTTAGTTGTTGATGCTGAAGGTAACTTAGCGATTACATCAACTGCTAATCAAGATTGCCCATTAACAGATGGACATACACCATTGTTAACGTTAGATGTTTGGGAACATGCATACTACTTAAAATTCCAAAACCGTCGTCCAGAATTTGCACACGTAATCTGGAATGTTGTGAATTGGGATGCGGTGGCAGCTCGTTACGCAGCAACAAAATAAGCAAAAGATTGAAGTGCGGCCAACTCGGTCGTACTTTTTTTGTGGGCAATCGCCGCGTTAGTGATTTATCATATGACTTTTCAGCAAAGATATGCTAAGATTATAAACGAATAACGCGAAATTAGCTTGGATTTATCTAAGCCTTAAATAGAATTTGAAAGGTGCGTGTAAAATTAGTTATGACGCCAGAACATGAAAATCATTTAACAGAAACTGCCAAGTGGCGAACGAGCTTGGTTATTATTATCATGGCTTTAATTATGATTGTGTATGCGATGCGTTTATTTTATATTCAAGTCATTGAGTATGATGTGTATGCTAAAGCGTATAACGAACAAAGCCGAATTAGCTATTCATCGAATCAGCCGCGTGGGATTATGGTTGATACAAACGGAAATATTGTCGTGAGTAATAAACCAGTCAAAAATATTAGTTATACATTCCAAAAAGGGACAACTGATGAAGAATACGATGCAATTGCGGAGAAATTAGCTGAATTAATTGAAATTGATATTTCATTGGTAAGTGATGCCGATCGCCGCTTATTCTATTATCGGAATAATACTAAGACGGCACCAACATACCTTGATGAAGCAACACAAGCAGCATACGATGCTGGCGAAATTGAGTACGACGAGTATATTCAAGCAATTATGGATGCAATTCCTGCGGATGTGATTGCCAATATGGATCCAACGATTATTGAAATTGAATATATTACGAGTGTGATGGATCAATCATCAATTAGCAAAAGTGTGACCATTAAAGCTGAGAATGTTAGTGAAGAAGAGTTTGCACGAGTTGCTGAGCATTCAGGAACAATGCCAGGTGTGGAAGCAAGTTTAAACTGGGATCGTGAATATTTACAAGGCGATACGTTACAAACCGTTCTTGGTGGGGTAACAACATCAAAACAAGGCTTACCTGCGGAAATTGCCGATTATTATTTAGCGCTTGGTTATAATTTAAATGAACGAGTTGGAAATAGTGGGCTTGAACAATCGTATGAAGAGTATTTACGTGGTCAAGCCGATATGTATACTTATGAAAAACGCGAAGATGGAACGTATGATAAAACATTAGCTGAAAAAGGTCATGCGGGTTATCAATTGAACTTAACAATTGATATTGATTTCCAAAAGCAAGTTGAAGAAATCATCCAACGTCAGTTGTTAGAAGAGCGGCAAAGTGCTGCGGCAGCAAACTTGACACAAACGTTTGTGACAGCAATTAATCCGCAAACTGGTGAAGTATTGACAATGGCGGGTCAACAATACGATCCGGAAACGAATGAATTTGCCGATGTTTCAATTTTAAATGCAATGGGTAACTTCCAAATGGGATCATCAGTTAAACCAGCAACAGTACTTTCAGGATACCAACTCGGTGCGATTAGTCCAGGTCAGTACTTACTCGATGAGGCATTACAATTCCAAGGGACTCCATTAAAAAAATCATGGAAAATCATGGGGAATATTAGTGATGTTGACGCGTTACGAATGTCATCGAATGCCTACATGTGGAAAATGATTATCCAATTAGGTGGTGGTCAATATATTCCAAATGGAGAATTATTTATCCAAGATGGAACATTACCAAAATTACGCCAAACATTTGAACAGTATGGACTTGGGGTCGAGACTGGTATTGATTTACCAAGTGAATCGACAGGATTTATTGGTCGTGATAATCCTGAACCAGGACTTGTGCTCGACTTTGGTATTGGTCAATATGATCAATATACGCCATTACAAATGGCTCAATATGTGGCAACGATTGCTAATAATGGGTGCCGAGTAGAGCCATACTTAGTGAGTAGTGTTGTGGCACAAAGCGAGACTGGTGATTCAGAAAAAATTCTTGTTGAAAATACACCAGATATTTTGAACTGTGTACCATTGACGCAAAATTATTTTGATCAAATTAAAGAAGGGATGCGCCAAGTAACAAGCGTGAGTGATGGAACGGCGTATTCAGAATTTGGTGGTAGTGGTGCTGCTTATACATCTGGTGGTAAAACCGGAACAGCCGAAGCTTATATTGATCCTGATGGTGATGGTCAATATGATAAAAAAGTTTTCAATATTACCTATATTGGCTTTGCGCCAT
This sequence comes from Culicoidibacterales bacterium, assembly GCA_051660865.1. Classification (GTDB taxonomy): domain Bacteria; phylum Bacillota_I; class Bacilli_A; order Culicoidibacterales; family ZOR0006; genus ZOR0006. Next base: position 13,491 of record JBOFQK010000022.1, read on the forward strand.
TTGATAATCCTGAAATTGCCATTGCTGTCGTTGTTCCAAGTGTCCAACCGGCTGACGATCTCTCAGTAGCGAGTAGTCATATGCAAGCACAAATTGCTCGAGAAGTGATTGATGCATATTTCGCGAGTAAAAAGGCAACAACAATTCCCGAACCATTATCATAAGCAAAAAATGCACACTAGAAACAGTGTGCATTTTTTTGAAAATTTTTCAAAGAAAGTGTGTGGAAGTGGAGAAAACTTTCGAAAGCTGATTATCTTTGAAAGTTTTTCAAGAAAAGCCGCAAATGTTCGAAAAAACTCGTCGCTTTCATGAAAGTTTTCAGGAAAAAGCCAAGTTTAGGGTAGACAAGTGAAAGTTTTTCTTATATAATAACTAAGGATAAAAGATTACAAATATTAGGAGGCGTCAATTATGCGCGTAAACTTAACTTTAAAATGTACTGAATGCGGTATGGAAAACTACATCTCAAAGAAAAACAAAAAAAATAACCCACAACGTATCGAAATGAACAAATATTGCCCAAAATGCAAACGTTCAACTTTACACCGTGAAAAAAAATAATTGCTTGTCAATTTATTTACCGCTCTGCTTGTCAGAGCGGTTTTTTTGTAGCCTTTTAAAGCATATCGCAATTGAAGCTAATTGGATTGGAATTTAGAACACTAAATTTTTTTGATAATTAAGTCAATTTACTTGCAAACAAATACCGTATAGGGTATATTGGAAACAAGAAAAGAATGATTTGAACAGGAAGGAATTTGAAAACTATGAAAACAATAACGAAAAAGAAAATTGTGATTATCGGTGGAGTTGCTGGTGGGGCGACAGCGGCGGCACGGTTGCGTCGTTTAAGTGAAAGCGATGAAATTATTATGTTTGAGCGTGATGAGTATATCTCATTTGCGAACTGTGGTTTACCATACTACATTGGTGAGGTAATTACTGATCGCCAAAAATTATTAGTCCAAACAGTTGAGGGAATGAGTACACGCTTCAACCTTGATATTCGTAACTTAAGTGAAGTAACAGCGATTGATGCGCAAACGAAAACGGTAACGGTATTAGATCGTCGTACGAATCAAACATATACAGAAACATTTGATAAATTGATTGTTTCACCAGGTGCAAGTCCAATTTGGCCGAATATGCCAGGAATGGACCTTGATCATATCTTCAAAGTACGTAACATCCCAGATACAGATGCAATTTATCAGTTTATTGCTGACAAACAACCAAAAACGGCAGTTGTTGTCGGTGGTGGATTCATCGGAATCGAAATGGCAGAGGCTTTAGTTGAACGTGGAATTAGCGTAACAGTTGTCGATAAAAGCGAACATATTTTACGTCCATTCGACTACGAAATGGCAGCAATGTTACAAAATGAAATGGTTGCGCATGGGACAACTTTAAAACTTGAAATGGGTGTCAGCGCAATTGAAAAAGATGCGGTCGTACTTGAAGATGGATCGAAAGTCGCTGCTGACCTCGTGATTATGGCAATTGGGGTTTTACCAGAAACAAAATTAGCAAAAATGGCAGGACTCGAGTTAGGTGAAACGGGAGCAATTTTAGTCAATGATCAATTACAAACATCACACCCTGATATCTACGCTGTCGGTGATGCCATCGAAGTAAAACACTATATTACAGGTCGTCCGACGAAAATTCCATTAGCGTGGCCAGCAAACCGTCAAGGACGTCTCGTAGCTGACCATATTAATGGACAAGATGTACGTTACACGGGAACATTAGGAACGTCTGTTATTAAAGTCTTTGCTTTAACAGGAGCAGCAACAGGTTTAACTGCGGAATTAATGGACTTCCAAGGTATTGAATATCAAGCAATTCATGTTCACCGTGGAAACCATGCTGGTTACTACCCGGGAGCAACAGATATTTCAATCAAATTATTATTCGATCCAAAAACCGGAAAAATTCTTGGAGCTCAAGCAGTTGGTCAAGAAGGAACAGAAAAACGTCTTGATGTTTTAGCAACCGCAATTAAAGGTGGTTTAACAATCGAAGATCTTCCAGAATTAGAATTATCATATGCACCGCCATATTCAAGTGCGAAAGACCCAGTTAATATTGCTGGTTATGTTGCCACAAATGTCTTTGAAGGTGAAAAAGTTGTCCACTGGAATGAAATTGATGCGTTAGCTGCCGAAGGGGCAATGCTGATTGATGTGCGGACAACAACAGAATTCAGTCTCGGAACAATTGGTAATGCGGTGAATATGCCTGTTGATGAGTTACGTGAATTAGCACAAACAATCACGGTTGCGAAAGATACACCACTTTATATTATTTGCCAAGTTGGATTACGTGGACACTTAGCAGTTTCAATCTTAACGGCTGCGGGATTCACAAATGTTTATAACTTATCAGGTGGATATAAAACGTATTCGCAAGTCTATAAAAACCGTCAAAATACATCATGCAACGATGGGGTTTGTAAACCAGAAACAGCAGGTCAAGTAGTGGGAAAGTAGTGACAGCAGAAGCACAAACAGTTTCTGCTGAAGATAAAATTACCGAAACGTTAACACTTGATGCCTGTGGTTTACAATGCCCAGGACCAATTATGCAAACTTACCAAACAATGGATAAATTAACAGATGGTGATGTGCTTTTTGTGAAAGCCTCAGATCCAGGTTTTGCGCAAGATATCCGGACTTGGGCCAATAATACGGGAAATACCATTTTGAAAATTGATCAAGATGCGAAAACGCGTGAAATCCATGCGTATATCCAAAAAGGAAATGATCAAGATGCGAATGATGTTGTGTCAACGAAAGAAAATAAAGGTACAATCGTATTGTTCAGCGGTGAACTAGATAAAGCGATGGCGGCAATGATTATTGCCCAAGGAGCAGCAGCTACGGGAAAACAAATGACGGTTTTCTGTACGTTCTGGGGCTTAAATCTTCTTCGGCGTGAAGATGCACCAAAGGTCGAAAAATCAGCGATTGAATCGATGTTTGGGATGATGATGCCAAAAGGTGCAGAAGCTTTACCGTTATCAAACATGAATATGGGTGGTATGGGTAAAACAATGATGAAAAAGGTGATGAAAGACAAAAATGTTGATTCGTTACCACAATTATTAAAACAAGCCCAAGAAGTTGGGGTTCGTTTCATCGCTTGTACGATGAGTATGGACGTGATGGGCATCAAAGCAGAAGAATTAATTGATGGCATTGAACTCGGTGGTGTGGCAACGTATGTTGGTGAAAGTACGAATGCTGATTTAACCCTCTTTATTTGATGATGTCAGAACACCCATGATTTCAATCGCGGGATGTTCAATTAAGAAAAAAACTGGAATCGAAGGAAGTCGGTTCCAGTTTTTTTGCGTTCACTTTCAATAGTTTGAACACTGGCTAAAACTATTGTTGAGATTAGATGAAATTGTTGGTGAAAGCTTGTTTCATTTAAGTGATTAGCTATAATGAAAAGAGATGTTTTTGAGTAAAGAACAATAAAGAGCATGGAGGAATGAACCAATGAATGGAAATCAAAAAAATTATCAAATTCGCGCAAGTGTGTTAGTCGCGTATATATTGGTTATCCTTGTTAATACTTTGGCAATTACGTTGCCAATTAATGGCATTGCTGCAAATGAAGTGTCAGATATGTACGCTAATTTATTTGCACCGGCAGGCGTTACTTTTAGTATTTGGAGTCTAATATTTATTTCGCTTGGTGGGTATGTGGTTGCGCAATGGCGCTGGCTAGCAACGACTCAAAGTGGTGCGCGCGAAAAAATGTTAAATCAAGTTGGTGCGTACTTTGTTTTTTCGTCATTATTAAATGCGATTTGGGTGTATAGTTGGCACTATTTATGGATTTGGTTATCAGTGATAATTATGATCAGTTTGCTCGCATCACTAATGGCGATTGTGGTAACAATCCGACGATATGCGCAAACGTATTCGTTGACTATTGGTGAACAATTAGGATTGCGATTACCATTTAGTTTGTATGTTGCTTGGATTAGCGTGGCAACAATTGCCAATATTACAACCTTTTTAGTTAGTCTTGGAGTTGATGGGTTTGGCAGTTTTGCAATTTTAGCGACAATTGTGATGATTATCGTTGGAGCACTAATCGGCATTGTAACGGCGATTCGCTTGAAAGATTTTATTTATGCGCTTGTGATTGTTTGGGGATATTGTGGGATTATTATTCAACACCTTTTAACTTTTGAAGCGATGTATCCAGCGATTATTTGGACAGCTAGTATTGCGTGTGTGTGCTTAGTTGGAGCAAGTGGAGTTGCAGCTTATCAGGAGTTTTTTAAAAAGTAAGTAAAAAGACGCGTTAACGCGTCTTTTTTTAATTGGTAAATTTTTTGGTAATGGTTTGGAATCGTTGCCAGTGATTACCATAGTAGTTGGCTTCACTTTGTGGTTGAAAAGCAAAGTTGTAAAATGATCCGGAAGTAAAGCCTTCAATCGCTGGCCAATGGTGAATCAGCCAGTTTTGACAACTTGTTTGAGCAAACTCACTTTCCCAGACGATTTGAGCACCAAAAATGAAGTTCATTTGTCGGAAAGCGAAGGCAGTGGCATCATGAGACAAATCACGAATGGCACCACCTAATCCGTACAATGTGAAAGCGACATACTGTGCTTCAGTTGGCGCATTGGTTAACCAAATAGCTAATGTTTGCCATTGTGTTGAAGTAAGTGCAGTTTCGATAAAGCGTCCGCCGGATTTGTATGATTCATACTCAGGATGATGGTCTTGAATCCAACGATTTGCTTCAATAACTGGGCCAGTTTGGCAGTCAGTAGTTACTAAATTTGGATGAGTAAGGACGTGTGCCAATAATTGTGCGACGGCTGAAGCACTTGCATAAGCCATCCCTGTAATTTTCACACCAAACTGTGTCGGTGATTGACGATAAAAAGCAATTTTGGCATTGAACCAATTTGGTGTTTTTGGAAACCAAGTTTGATACCATTCAAGCAGTGGGAGTGAAGCGTGGGCTGTTTCAAAGTGGAAATCAAGGAAAATCCGTGTCGCTTCCATTTTTTTTGGTGGGAGTTGATAGGTAAGCTCAGTAATAATTCCGAAGTGAGTCGTACCACCACCACGCAAAGCCCAAAAGATATCGGGATAATGATCAGCATCAATTTGTAATAATTCGCCTGCAAAAGTCAATAAGCGAACCGATTGCAAACTATCGCAACCAAGTCCAAATAGTCGTGCCGAATAGCCCCAACCACCACCAGTGGTAAAACCAGCGACACCAACAGTCGGACAACCACCACCAGGAAACGGATAGCCTTTTAAAGCTAACGCTTCATAAAGCTCACGATTACGGACCCCACCAGCAATAGTAACGGTTTGTAATGTTTCATCAATAGCAATCGTTTGTAGCTTTGAAAGATCGATGACAAAGGCATCATCACCACTTGATGCGCCCTCATAATGATGACGGCCACTGCGAATATGTAAGGGGAGTTGTGATTGCTTCGCCATCGCTAGTAATGTTGGGAGTTCCTCAACGACATCACAAAAAGCGATGATAGCCGGTTTTTTAGTTACAGCACGATTCCAAGCTAAACATGCTGTAGCAAAATCGGGATGTTCAGGAGTTAAAATTTTCATGGTGTTCGTCCTTTCAAGTTAGCGAATTGGATAAATAGGAATTAATTGGGCACACTTTTTACAGTGGATCATCCCAGCGGTATTTTGAATTTCAAAGTCGTTAAAACTATGTTCAGCACCACAAGTTGGACAGAGTGCTTCGTATTTAGTATGATGGATGCCTTTGATGCCACCGCTTAAAATATAAGTATTCCGCTTGAAACAGCGCATCATAAAATAAACAAATTTACTCCGAAAGCGGGCACGACTGCAATAAATGACAATTGTGTGATGCTGTTTCGCTAGCTTTCGAAGTTGCAATAGATAATTACCGAAATGTTTGGCGTGCGGTATGGCTGCTAAAATAACCCAAAACCCGCCTTTTTGATGGTAAGTATCGTATAATTGATAATGTAATTGTTCAGTGACAAGTGGTAAATTAATTGCATTTTCAAGATGTCCATCGATAAATTGTTTATGCGTGCGGACATCAACTAGGCAAACTTGAGTGAGCGAATCAAGCTCAACTCGTGTTAGTCATTTCATGGAACTCACCCCATTTCAAGATATAGAGCATATGGGTATTATGCGAAGATATGCTTAAGTATAGCACGAATAATGTTGAAATCGCAAATAATACACGCACAGAACGAGTGAACTTTCATTAATTAAAAAGGTATAAATATAAAAAACAGCTAAATAAAACGAGCTTAACAAACATTATAAAAGGCGAAAATTAGAAAATGAATATAAAAATTTGACTTTGTTAATAAATTTGGCTATAATGTGTAATGTAGTACAGAATGAAGGGTGAGATATGATGATAGATGAAAAAAAGATGTACCAACTGACAATTAGCTTATTTATGATTGCGCTCTTTTTGATTGCACTAACATTTTTGTATCTAATTATTTTCACTCTAGGGTTTGAAACACAAAATGCTTCTGCTGTGATTATATTTCTGAGCAGTTATTTGTTTGCTGCTTCTTGGTTTGCTGTGACGATTGAAAATAGTACGAAACGCTATAAAAATCGTTGGCTACGAATTGCTGTCGCAACGCTATTAAATTTAGCACTTGATTTGCTTTTGGTTATTGGTTTAAACGAAGGGATTACCGGAATCACCTTGTCAAACGCAGCTATTTTAGGATTAACATTTTTCACGTATGTTGGAATGAAAGTATTTATCTTTTGGGTTGAAATAGATTGAACCTTTCCTGACTAAAGTCACGGGTATTCTAGCGTCATTAATAAAATAACAACAGGCTCGTAATGAGGCTGTTTTTTTTGTATGAAAAATCATCAAGTTTACTGTGAATAAGTCCATAAATTAAAGGGTTTCGCTTGTAGATTCAAAAGATGATTGTATAATACAAATATGAACTGTGGGGAAAGAAGGTGTGTGTGTGGAATTACTAGAACGATATTTAGCAGCTGTTGCGAGGCATGCGCCAATCAATGAACGCGTTCGAATTGTTAAACTTGTGCGTGCATTAATCGAAACTAAAATTGAAGCTGATCAGCGAGTATTGCCAGTCGAACAAAAGCTAACGGATGTATTAATTGCTTTAGGACCACCAAATCGGGTGGTGAATCAGTTTTTGCATGCACCAAGGTACTTGATTGGTCCAGCAGTCTATGATGCATATTGGAACATTATGACGATTGTTGCTTGGACAATTGTGATGAGTTTAACAATTTCGGCAGTTGTCGAAGTGAAATTCAATGGCCCGGTGATTATGCTCGAATTCATTTTTCAGTATTTAACTGATGGTGTTGCTGCTTTAGCCCAAGCTTTTTTTTGGATTACACTTGTATTTATCGTCTTTGAACGAAGGGGAGTGAGAATTGATTTGCATACACAGTGGCAACCAGCACATTTACCACCAGTAAGTAAATTGGGTAATGATATCCCTACGTTAGAGCCAAAACTCGGTTTGATATTCACTTCAATTGCCTTTGCCCTATTTTATTTTGCACCACAAATTATTGGGTTATATTATTTTGAAAATGATAATTGGCAAATAATTTCAATTTTCAATTTACAGACCTTACCACTGTTTTTACCGCTATTTTTAATTTTTTTTGCGAGTAGTAGTGCTCGTGAAATTGCGAAAATGATGAGTGGACAATGGACGTATCCTGTCTTGGTTGTGACCATCGTTTGTAATTTAATCACTGTTTTAATCGTTGCAATCATTGTCTTTGAGTCAAATTTATGGAACCCAATGTTTGTCCAACAATTTCAACAGATTTTTCAAACAACGGCCCCATTCTTAGTCGATTGGCAAAATTTACAACGGGTTGTTGTGAGTTGTTTAGCGATCATTGCATTGCTTGATACGACCGTTAGTTCAATTCGGGTTTGGAAGTTACATCAAGCCCCACCATTTTTGAGTAATTTGACTTCAACAAAGAAAGTAGGAAAAAAATCATGAGTAAAAAAAGTAGTATGTTAATTCGTTGGGGAGTTGTCCTCTCATTTATTGCGATGGTTGTCGTCAATGCCTTAGCAAATATTTTACCGATTAACGGGATTACATCAGGAGCAGTATCAGATTCATATGCCAATTTATTTGCGCCAGCAGGTATTACTTTTACAATTTGGAGTGTTATTTATATTTTCCTAGGGATATATAGTGTTTATCAGCTTGGTGTCTTCCAAAAAGCACCAGAAAAAATGCCGAATCCACTTTTAGATGAAATTGGTGTTTACTTCATCATTTCATCACTCGCAAACTTAACTTGGATTTTTGCATGGCACTATCAAATTATTTGGCTTTCGCTAATTTTCATGCTCATTATCTTTGTGATGCTTGCGCTAATCGTCGTTCGAATCCGTCGGGCAGTCGTTGTAAAAGACATCATTGGAACGGATCGATTATTGATTCGGATTCCATTTAGTGTCTATTTTGGCTGGATTACAGTCGCAACGATTGCAAACGTTGTCACGTTGCTTGTCAGTTTAAATTTTGATGGGTTTGGATTTGCAGAACCGATTTGGATGATCGCAATTGTGTTAATTGGTATGGCAATTGGAGTTGCAACTGTTGAGCGTAATCGGGATATTGCCTACGGTTTAGTCATCGTTTGGGCATACACAGGTATCATTATCAAACATGTTTCGGCAACGGGCTTCGATTTAATGTATCCTGAAATTATTTGGACAGTTGCTGGTGCAATTATTGTCTTGCTCATTAGTATTGGTTATGTGGCCTACCAAGAATATTTTAAAAAATAAACATCCAACGCCGTTTAAGGCGTTGGTTTTTTGTTTAGCTGTGTAATAATTAGTGATTTTGTGAAAAAAAGGTGGTGTCAATCAATAAAAGGGTAAAAGTAGTGCTTAAAAATCATTTTTTTGTCGAAAAAAACACAAAAAAGCGGTATCAATCCTGAAAAAGCTTGAATATGTCATCAAACATGTTATAATTCGAATCAACTGGAAAGAAAGTAGGCTAGAAGATGAGAGGTATTTGGAAAATATTTTGGTATGATGTGAAAAAAATCCGCGGGAATTATGCGGCAATAATAACGCTCACGGCACTGGTCATTTTACCATCGCTATATGCTTGGTTTAATATTGTTGCCTCTTGGGATCCTTATGGGAATACGAATCAAATCCAAGTAGCAGTCGTTAATGAAGATTTAGGTGCGAAGATACAAGGAAAAACATATGAATTTGGGCAAGAGATTATGACGAAATTGGAAGAAAATGCTGAAATGGATTGGCAATTTGTTTCCGCAAAAGAAGCTGAAAATGGCTTAAATGCCGGAGCATATTATGCGACTTTAACGATTCCAACTGATTTTTCGGAAAAAGTAGTCAGCATCACGACCAATGATGTTAGCCAGGCGAAAATTATTTACACTTCAAATCAGAAAATTAATGCGATTGCCCCCAAAATTACGGATAAGGGTGCATCAGCTTTACAAGAGCAAATCAATCAAACAGTGATTGCAACGATTAGTCAAGTGATTTTAGAAACAGCAAAGGCGACAGGGGTTGAACTTGAAGCCCAAACCCCAAAAATTGCTCAAGCTCAAACGACATTACAAAATATTGCAACGAAAATCACCTTAATTTCAACGACGCTCGAAAGTGGTGAAACAACAATTCAAGAAATTCGACCATTATTAAGTGATTTACAAGCTGAATTACCGGCGGTTTCACAATTGATTGATCAAGCAATTGATGTGACAACAACAGTTTCACAGTTTACAACTGAACTTGACCGTTTTTTTACCCAAATTACGCCTGAAGTCACTGCGAATTTACAATTAGTAACGGTCTTAACCAATGAGGCAGCCAATAAAATGACAGCAATTGATGAATATATAAATGATTCGGAACACGTGACGCTCGTAGTTGAAAGCTTAAAAACAATCCAGGCGCAACTTGCAACCGCCCAAACATTTATTTCAAGTTTAGAAACCTTAATTCAACAACTGCAAAGTAATTATCCTGACTTGCCATTGCAAACGACACAAGAGCAGTTACAAGCTTTGAATCAACAATTGACGCAAGGAATAAATTATGTGGATGAAGTCCAAAGTCAAATTGCGAACGGTGTTACGCTTCCCCAAACAGCAATTGAGGAGCTCGTCCGATTGACAAGTGGGATTGCAACTACTGCTAAAAGTGTTGCTGAGTTTATTCCGACACAGTTAATGCCGGCTTTGGATACGATTCAAACTGAAATTCGCTCGCTAAGTACTGGTTTGCAAACCGAGTTGGAAAAAGCGAAAGCATTACTTCCAGGGGTGACAACTGCAGTTGCTTCAAGTATTGAGACTGCTGATTTAGCTCAGGTAACAATTGATGAAGTGCAAACAATTATTCCGAATGTGCAACAACTAATTACTGAAGTGTTATCTGCAATTGAGAGTGTTGAAACAAGTGGTGCTTTTTCGGTGCTAGAACAGTTGCTCGGGCTAGATATTGATCAAAACTTACAGTATTTAGAACAACCAGTCATGATTGAGAATCAAGTTGTCTACCCAATTGAAAATTACGGCTCAGCAATGACGCCATTCTATACAACGCTGTCGCTTTGGGTAGGAAGTTTATTACTCGTTTCAATTTTACAAGTTGGGACGAATTTACCAGGTGAACACAAGGCGTACCAAGTGTTTTTAGGGAAGTATGGCATCTTTTTCTGTCTTGCGATGGCGCAAGCCTTGATCGTAACAATTGGAGATATTTGGTTATTAGGTGTGCAAGTGATACATGTGCCACAGTTTATCGCAGTCGGATTATTGAGTAGTTTTGTATTTAGCTTTTTTGTTTATGCATGTGTGTCTGTCTTTGGTGCAACTGGAAAAGTAATTGGCATTATTTTACTCGTCTTACAAGTTGCGGGTTCAGGGGGAACATTTCCAATTCAGTTGATGCCAGAATTTTTTCAAAATTTAAACCCGTGGTTACCATTTACTTATGCAATTTCAGCTTTTCGTGAGACGAGTGGTGGGATTGTTTGGTCAATTTTTTGGCGCGATTGTTTGATTTTATGTGGGTATGCACTGACAACGCTAGTTTTAGCACTAACACTGAAACAACCCTTTAATCGCTTAAGCGAGCCATTTACGAAAAAATTTAGTAAAAGTGGGTTAGGTGAATAGGTTTGATTTGCACGATTTTACGTTTTTTTCATTGAATCATTAGTATAAAATAAAGTCCTT
>JBOFQK010000023.1:0-20029 GCA_051660865.1 Culicoidibacterales bacterium
ATGTATCCCAATTTTCTTAATTGCTGTGAAGCTAAAAGCAAGCTTTAGTAAAATGACGAGTGACACATGGGAGGATTATTTTAACCAAATGACAGAAAGCTAGTTTAAACAGCGATTTTCACTTGGCTATTATAAGCATGATCGCCAAATTCACTCAACATTTGCGGAAGATTTTTGAGAAATAATTAACAAAATTTAGTTTGAAAACAGCGTAAACTTTGATGAATTGCGCTGTTTTTTTATTCATCTTGCTTGCAAACACGTAACTGTAGTCGTTTATAATTCGAAAAGTGACAAACTTGTCCTGCTAGAAAAGGACAAAAACAAGCTGTTTTTGCTGAAACTTGCCAGTAATGAGGTCGGTGATTCATTTTAAAGTTTACTGTGAGTGTACCTTGTGAGTAAACAAATGTAACAAAAAAGGAGACTTCAAACGAATTATTGGCACAAAATCAAAAAAAGTAAACACGATGTGAGTGTATCACCGAGTAACTGTGAAGTAGAAAAGGCACCACGAACTTAAAAGCAGTAAGAAAATCTCAAAGATAAGATTAGAAAACAAAAGAATATTTTTGTTAGATAACACAACAAAAGCAGTAAACTTAAAGTTTACTAATACTATTTTTTTGTAAAGTGAACAAAAAAAATCGTGAACTCAAAGCTTTTTCGAAATGGTCCGTGATAGCAACGGCAAAAAAACACTTGTTATTGACACCATAATCTTTTAAAATAGCAACCGTTGAGAGAACAAGCTTGAATGTTCACAGCTTTTTTTTCTCTTAAAGTTTACTGAGGCTAAACTTATAGTTATTTGAAACTAAAGATAACAGTGAGAGTAAACTTAGTGTCGCTTAAAGTTAAAGATAACAGTAACACTAAACTTTTGATTTTCTAGAAGAATGGGGGTGTCAGGGTGCAACAGCAAACACCGTTATTATCGGCATTACTTGCATATAGCGATGATGATATCGCCTGCTTTGACGTGCCGGGTCATAAACGAGGGCAAGGAATGCCAGTGTTACAACAAGCTTTTGGTGAGCAATTAATGCGAATTGATACTAATTCAGCGCCTAAAATCGATAATGTTGCGAATCCAACTGGTGTAATCGCCCAAGCACAACAACTTTTAGCCCAAGCATATGGCGCGAACGAAGCGTTCTTTTTGACGAATGGTACGACATCAGCAATTCACGTGATGATGATGGCAACGCTAAAGCCTGGTGATTTGATCTTGTTACCCCGCAATATTCATAAATCAGCGTTAAATGCCCTGATTTTAACGGGTGCGATTCCAGTCTATATGCAACCAAATATTAACCAACACACGGGTATTAGTGAAAATATCACGCTTGATCAGGTTAAAAGTCATCACCAAGCGCATCCAGAATTGAAAGCAATTTTTGTTTTAAATCCGACATATTACGGATTTGTGAGTGAATTAGCGGAAATTGTGAGTTATTGTCACGAACAGAACTTAATTGTGTTGATTGATGAAGCACATGGATCGCACTTCCATTTTCACAGTGAATTACCAAATTCAGCAATGCAAGCGGGTGCGGATATGTCGAGTATTAGCTTGCATAAAACAGGTGGAGCATTGACGCAAGCCTCGGCATTGTTAGTGAACACAAATCGGATTGATGCCGCAACAGTTCAACAAACGATTAATTTGCTTCAAACGACATCAAGTTCGTATTTGTTGATGGCAAGTTTGGATGCCGCAAGGCATAATTTAGCGGTGAACGGCAATGAACAGCTAACTCAAACGCTCAAGCATGTGGCGTATGCCCGAGAACAAATTGGAAATATTCCGGGATTAAGCTGTGTGCAGGCACATTCACAACAAATGAGTGATGCAACGAAGTTAGGGATTCACGTTCGCGGGCTCGGTTTGAGTGGTTTTCAAGTATATGAATATTTTTGGCAACACGAAAAAATTCAACTTGAAATGGCGGATTTAGATAACGTCTTAGCAATTTTTAGTCTTGGTGAAACAGCTGAACATGTCCAACGATTAATCGATGCGTTCAAACGTTTAGCAAAGCGAAGCCAAATTACGAATTCAACCCAAATCTTTATTGGACCACCACAAGTAGAAGTTGTGTATACGCCAAGGCAAGCTTATTATGCGCGTAAAATCGCCGTGCCGTTAGCTGAAGCAGCAATGCGACTATGTGGGGAAAGTATTTTAGCATATCCACCAGGGATTCCAATAATTGCCCCGGGTGAGCGAATTACTGCAGAAATTATTCGGTATATTCAAGCTTTACAAGCACAACAAGCATATTTGACGGATCACCACGATCCTTCATTGGCAACAATTTTAGTTATCGAGGAGTAATTGAACATGAAAGTAGAAACATTAGGACGACACATTTTAGTCGAATATTATAACTGTAACCCCGAAATCTTGAAAAACCCTGAGTTTATCCAGCAATCGATGAATGATTCAGCGTTACATGCGAATGCGACGATTGTTGATTCAGTATTCCATCACTTTAATCCGTGGGGAGTAAGTGGTGCGGTCATTATTGCTGAATCGCATTTAACAATTCATACTTGGCCAGAATATGGCTTTGCTTCAGCAGATTTCTTCACATGTGGTGATATTGATCCGTGGAAGAGTTTTGAATTACTTGAAAAGTTATTGGAAGCAGAGTTTAGTGAATCAGTTGAAATTCCACGCGGGTTAACAACGAAAATTCAAAAGCACCACCCGGAAGATTTAGGGAAAATCACATTTAAACCGGAAATTGCCTAAAGAATAAAAAAAAAGGAGTACAAAAAATGGAATTTTGGTATACAGAAGAATGGACAAAAAATATTCGCTTTGGTGTGAAAGTAAAACAACATGTATATAATGAAACTTCAGCATTTCAACAAGTAGATATTTTCCAAAGCGAAGAACTTGGGACGTTTTTGACACTTGATGGCTTGATGATGGTCAATGAAAAAGATGAATTTGTGTATCATGATATGATTGTGCATACGCCAATGGCAGTCAATCCACAAATTAAAAAAGTGCTAGTAATCGGTGGCGGTGATGGTGGAACAGTACGTGAATTAACACGGTACTCGCACATCGAACAAATCGATATGGTTGAAATTGATGAACTTGTTGTCCGAGCATCGCAAAAATGGATTCCACAATGTGCTGATAAATTAGCAGATCAACGGGTTAATTTATACTTTGAAGATGGTGTGGCGTTCTGTGCTCAAGCAAAAGATGCAACCTATGATTTAATCATTGTTGATTCAACTGATCCAATTGGACCAGGAGAAGGGTTGTTTACAACGGCATTTTATACGGATTGCCATCGCATTTTAAGTGCAAAAGGGATTTTAGTCAACCAAAATGAAAGCCCGTACTTTGAAGGAAATGCCAAAGAAATGCAACGTGCGCATGCGAAATTGCAAGCAATCTTTGCGGTATCACGTGTCTATCAAGCGCATATTCCAACCTATCCATCAGGTCACTGGTTATTCGGATTTGCTTCAAAAGGTTTAGATCCAATTACCGATGCAGACTTTCCAACTTGGCAACAATTTGGGTTGAAAACGAAATATTACAATCCTAACTTACATGTTGGAAGCTTTGCATTACCAACATATGTACTGGAGATGTTAGCAGATGCCAAGTAATTTAAGTAATGAATTTCAGTTTATGGCAATGACAAGTAGTTTTGAAGCGAGTGAGATTGTTGTTTTTGGAGCCCCCTTTGATGGAACAACTTCATTTCGACCTGGAACGCGCTTCGCTTCGAAAGCAATGCGCGCAGAATTTAGTGGACTTGAGACATATAGCCCTCACTTAGAAGCTGATTTAACTGATTATCAAATTCATGATGGTGGTGAAATTTATTTCCCGCTCGGGGATGTTAAAACGGTATTAGCAACAATTCAGGAAACAGTTCACGAAATTGTCCAAGCGGGGAAAAAACCGTGTATGATTGGTGGCGAGCATTTAGTTACTTTGCCAGCAGTTGAAGCGGTATTAGCGACACATCCTGATGTCTGTATTTTCCATTTAGATGCCCATACCGATTTGCGCGATGAACTTGAGGGTGCTTATTTATCACATGCAACCATTATTCGACGAGTGTATGATTTAGTTGGTGATGGTCGAATTTTTCAATTTGGGATTCGCTCAGGGATGAAAAGTGAATTTGATTTTGCGCTGCGTGATCAGCACACGTATATGGAACCATTCCAGGTCACAACAGTAGCAGAGCAATTAAAAAAATTAGCGGGAAAAAAAATCTATTTGACAATTGATTTGGATATTTTAGATCCATCAATTTTCCCAGGGACAGGGACACCAGAAGCTGGAGGGATTACTTACCGAGAACTCGAAACCGTATTTGCCGCCTTTAAGGCAGCAGATGTTGAATTAGTTGGGGCAGATCTCGTTGAACTCAGCCCCGACTATGACCAAAGCGGAGTTTCAACAGCGGTTGCTAATAAGGTACTACGCGAAGTTGTGTTACTCTTAGCAAAAAAATAATGCACTATATAATATAATAAAAAAGAAAATGAATAAGAGTTGTTGATGATTAAAGTAACAAAGTAATAACAAAACAACTAAAAAGGAAGCCTACGTGCTTCCTTATCTTTATAATTGGCTCTTGACACTCTCCATGTCTAAAGCCAGGGGATCCTTAGGTAATTAGACCTCAATCTGTTTCCAAGTAAATGATAAAAATTGCAGCTTAATTCCACTTTTTTTATTGTTATTTACTGTGAAAACTGTTAAACTGAGCTATCAAATCGGGGGTGTGAGGGTATGTTCAGTCAAATTGAGATGCAATTATTACTTGAAAGCTTACAGCAACGCTTCGTTACAAATCAACACCGTCATCCTCAAATTACCTGGGAAATGGTGCGAAATGTCTTGCTGAAGGATAGTGCGGCTTTAGTTGCAGTTCATGTGATGGAGGTAACTGGCGGTGAACCTGATGTGGTCACATTTACTGGCATTGAAGGAATTGTTTTCGTTGATTGTGCACTAGAAAGTCCAAAACTTCGCCGGAGTCTTTGTTATGATGAAGAAGCGTTAGAAAAACGGAAGGCAAACAAGCCGATTGGGAGTGCCATTGCTTGGGCGCAAGCTCATCAACTCCAGTTGTTGACACCAGAACAGTATCAAGCTTTCCAAAAGTTTGGGCCATTTGATCAAAAAACGTCGAGCTGGTTACAAACGCCAACTGAAGTTCGCGAACAAGGTGGAGCTTTATTTGGTGATTATCGTTATGGAAGAACCTTCATTTATCATAATGGTGCTGATTCATATTATGCAAGTCGCGGCTTGCGAACGATGTATGTCGTATTAGATGCAACGATTTGAGCGAAAGATGGAGAGCGAAGGCATGGAAGCAACAAGTATCCGGAAGTGCTTTTGGCTCAGGAATAAGCAACCTTTATTAGGGAGCTTATCTAAATTTAGAAAAAAATTAAGCAGTGAAAAGAGGGATTTTGAATGCAACGTGTGATGTATCAGCCCCAAACGGGACACATGATTCAAGTGAAACAAGGATTTAGTTGGACGACATTATTTTTTGGTCTCTTCGTCCCATTATTACGTGGTGATTTAAAATGGGCGATTATTATGTTAGCACTTGGTGCGATTACTTTCGGATTGAGTTGGCTTGTGATGCCATTTATCTATAATCAAAAGTATATCGATGATAAATTAGCCAAAGGCTATTTATTTAAATAAAAAAACACGATTACGGATTGCAAGCGTGAATTGCAGCCATAGTCGTGTTTTTTTACTGTTTCTTTTTTAGGCGATGGTGATTAAATTTTGTAAGGATGTTTCCAAGTGTGAGTAAACTTTGATCAACAACATGTAAAAAATGATTTTCATGTAAGCGACTCTTTGGTTGGAGCGTGAGTGCACATTCAATCCCAAGCAAGAGGGCGTAGGCAGTAAAGTACAGCCAAGTAATCAAGGCAATGACTGCCGCGAGACCGCCGTAGAGTTGTGAATAACGTTGGGTAATATTAGTCACATAAAATGAAAAACCGAGGCTGATGATGACCCAAAATAAGGTGCTAAATAAAGCGGCTAAGAAACTATGACGCCAACTAAAGCGTTGGGTTGGTAAAATCCGATAAATAACCGTTAAACTCGAAGTGAACAGGAGCAGCGGAATGATAATCCGAACGACTTGGAAAAGGATTTCAAAGTCGTTTAAGAATGGTAAAATTGAGACGAAAAATTGCCAGAGATAGACATCAATCACGAAGAAAATTAATGTCACGATAATGGCGGACATAATCATTAACGTGCTAATGAAGGAAGTGAAGTATTGGCGGATATATGTTCGTGATTCAGTTAAATCATATAAACGATTCATCGCGTGTAACAGCGGAATCATTCCAGTCGCGATTGAAATGATGGCGACAAACGTGAGCGGTGAGAGTAAGCCGCCAGCTTGCGCACTTGTTTGCAAGGCAATATCGGCAAGTAAGGTGAGAGTTTCGGGTGGTAGAAATTGTCCAAAAAGGGTTAAGAGGTCAGCTGCATCAAGATTGAGCTCACCAAGTAAGACAACAAGAACGATAAAAAAAGGAAAGAGGGCTAAAATTAAAGTGTACGCAATTTGTGCACTCAATAACCCAAGTTGATCACGACTAATTTTTTCAAAAAATTGTTGAATCTGATTCATAACGATAGCTCCATTCAGTAAGAGGATTACTTGTAGTATACAAGTAATCCTCTTTAACAACAAGAACAAGATGAGGAAGTAGTAGGCTTTAACGGAAAATGAGTGCAGTTTTTGAGTGTGATTAGGGAGTACAGTATACTGGATTGAATTTAAATTTGGATGATTTGAGCTGATAACGAATCAGAATAACAGCAGTGAGATTAGACTTTTGTAAAAAAAAAACGCGGCACTGAAATGTTTAAGCTAGTCAATGGCGTAAATTTTGGGATTAAAGTTGAGGTTACAAATAAATTCAGATGAAAAAGCTAATCTTAAGCTAACAAAGGAAGTAAGTTGCGAGCTAGTTAAAAACTGATAAGCAAAAGAATTAAAAACTAAAAATATCCTAGTTTTCACAAAATTGACAGTCTTTTCTTAGAAAGTATAATAAGGAATGATAATCTGACCACTTTATGAATAAGTGGTGATTTTGGAGGAAGAAATCAATGTCTAATCAAAACAGAAATTTAAATTGGTCAAACATTGCCTTAATGGGCTTTGTTATGGTCTGGGGATTCGGGAATGTTGTTAATAACTTCGCGACTCAAGGTCTTTCAGTTGTCTTCTCATGGATTTTACTGATTGCGTTATACTTTGTTCCTTATGCACTGATGGTTGGTGAATTAGGATCAGCATTTAAAGATTCACAAGGTGGAGTTTCATCGTGGATTCGCTCGACATCAACACCGTTTTTGGCATTTATCGCTGGCTGGACGTACTGGGTTGTCCACGTACCGTATTTAGCACAAAAACCACAAGCGTTACTCGTTGCCTTTTCATGGGCAGTTAGTCCAACTGGTGAATTTGCGAGTGTCATTCAAGCGTTAAGTCCACTGATTTTACAAGCAATTGTCTTAGTTGTCTTTTTAGTTTTATTATATGTTTCAACTAAAGGGGTAAAGATTCTGAAAGTAATCGGAAGTATTGCCGGAACATCAATGTTCGTGATGTCATTACTGTTCATCGTCTTAGGAATTGCGGCACCAGCAATCACTGGTCAAACAGCAACACCTGATATTACTGTGCAATCATTTATTCCAAAATTTGATTTTGCGTATTTAACGACATTATCGATGCTTGTATTTGCCGTAGGTGGTGCAGAGAAAATTGCACCATATGTCAATAATACTAAAAATCCGAGCAAAAACTTCCCACGTGGAATGTTAGCGTTAGCAGCAATGGTCGCGATTTGTGCGTTACTTGGTTCAGTAGCAATGGGAATGATGTTCAATGCCAATGCGATTCCAGCTGATTTAATGATGAATGGTCAATATTATGCCTTCCAATTATTAGGTGAGCATTATGGACTGGGAAGTTTATTTGTTATCGTTTATGGATTAGCAAATACGGCAGCGCAGTTATCAGCAATCGTCTTCTCAATCGATGCACCATTACGTGTATTACTTGGTGATGCTGACTCACGTTATGTGCCAAAAGCATTAACGAAAACGAATAAAAATGGTGTGCTCGTTAATGGTTACTGGATGACAGCAATTCTTGTTTCAATCTTAATCATTGTTCCGGCGTTAGGAAGTGGCGATACAAATGGACTCTTTAACATGTTAGTGAAGTTAAATGCTGTCGTGATGCCGATGCGTTACTTATGGGTCTTCTTAGCATACATGATGTTGAAAAAATCAGCTGATCGTATTCAAACTGAGTATAAGTTCGTCAAAAATAACCGCCTTGGATTTATCATTGGTGCGTGGTGTTTTGCCTTTACTGTTTTTGCGTGCGTGATGGGAATGTTCCCGACAAATGTGGAAATGTTCACTCCTGAGTGGAACTTCACAGTGGCATTAAACTTCTTAACACCAGTAATTTTACTTGGATTAGGTTTAATTTTACCGTATTTAGCAAAACGCGAACAACAAGCAAATGGTGCTGTTGTTGAGCAAGAAGCTTAAAAAAAGCTGTATCACGTGATGGTGATACAGCTTTTTTCATTATCTTTTTGTGTAATGCATTAACATAATGCCATCGATGACAGCATATTTGCTTAAATGCAACGGTATTGTAGGATTATCGTCGAAAAACAGTTTCCGTCCGTTACCAAGAATCGTTGGAATAATTCCGATAATATACTCGTCAATTGCATCTTCTTTGGTAAACAGATTCACAATTTGTCCACCACCGTAGATGAAAATATTTTTTCCGGCTTGCTCTTTGAGGGCCACAATTTGTGAGACAACATCACCAGCAATGCAAGTCACATTCTCACCAACAACGAAATCAGTTCGATTTGTCACCACGTAAATGTGCTTATTTTGATAAATATCTAAACTATTTTCCGGTGCGTCTAAATATGCGTTCGCACCCATGACAACAACATCACAAGTATCAACAAACTCCATAAAATCAATTTGTTGCTCTGTGTCTAATGTGGCGTCGTCCTGACCTGTAATCCAATCAAAGCCACCTTGTTCATCAGCAATATATCCATCTAAACTAATCGCTAAATTTAAAATTATTTTTCGCTCCATCACAAACACTCCTTATTTTCTGGTTGCTCTTTTTATGAGTCACCTAATATATATGCTGTCATAAAAGTTAATATTTCCTCGAAGATTGCCTTTTTCTCTGCTGAAAAATGTTGATCAACCACGTCAATAACGGTTGCCATCTTCGCTTGACTAGCTGTTTGTTTCAACTGGTCAGATAATGAGAGATACACAATGCGTTTATCCGTTTGCGAACGAGTTTTCACGACCATTCCTAACTTCTCAAGCTCATTAATCTTTTGAGTAATTGCCGGCTTAGAGACGTTCAAATGTTTGGCTAATTCACTTGCGGTCACTTGCTCATAGTGATTAATAATATAGATAAGGACAATATTACTGTAGCTTAGTTGTTCGCCTAAGTCACTGTTTTTGATAGTATTGAATTCGTCTAAATCCATAGCTTTCATGAAATTAATAAATGCTTGTTCCATCAGCACCTCCAATTAGTTAATTTTACTTAACTATATTAGTTTTGTTGTGCGGAAATGTCAAGAACATTATTGCGGATATGTAGGAACAAGCGGCTTTTGAGTAGGGTCGCTTTTTTGGGTTGGCAAAAAGGAAAAAAACCTGTATAGTGAAAAGCAAATGCAAGGAGAAAGGATGAGCCACCATGATTCGCCAAGCAACTTTAGCTGATTTAGCCCAAGTGCGGCCACTTGTTTTTCGCGCCTCACAACTTGTTTTTGCCGATGCGCTTTCGAGTCAAGATTTAGTTGCGCAAGAACAATTATTTAATTGCATGTATACCGATGAAAAAACCAAATTTTCTTACCAAAATACCCTCGTTTATGAAGTTGATCATCAGATTTGCGGGTGTATAATTGGCTATCCAGCTGAATTGGAAGCTAGATATAATGCAACTATGGCAACGTTAGTTGGGAATGGCTATCAATTTCCAATTGAAGCCATAGCAGATAGCTACTATATTGATTCACTCGCGGTTGACTCGAATTATGAAGGTCGAGGAATTGCGAAACAATTAATTCAGGCAGTAAGTAATTCTACGTCATTGCCTGTTTCCTTACTCGTTGAAGTGGCCAAACCGCAAGTGCAAGCGTATTATGAACGCTTAGGATTTCAAGCGAATGAAGCAGTCATGATGTTTGGCACGTTGATGTATCCAATGATTCGACGTTAAAGGTATTTTTTACCGTCTGCGCAAGCAGGCGTTTTTTTTTTAACTAAAACTGACAAAAATCCGTTCAAAACTGACAAAAGACTAACATTTTCAATTGGAATCAGTAAAATAAATGGTGAATTACGCACCAGTTTATGAACTGAGTTGAAAAAATAAGGAGATATCAAGATGACGAAAATAAGTACATTAAAAAAAATAACGCTTAGTTTGTTAGCTTGTTCATTACTTGCACCAATGACGCCAATGAGTGTCTTAGCAAATAGTGATTTAGCGCTTGAAGCAAAACAGGAATATGGTGATTTAGAACGGAAAGTCATTGGCTATTTCCCGGAGTGGTCATATAAATCAGAAGAGCATAACTATTTTAATGCCACTGATTTACAATGGGAATCATTGACACATATTCAATATTCATTCGCAATGATCGATGGTGAAACAAACCAATTAACATTTGGTGACAAGCATGCAGCGGTTGAAGAAACGTTTGAAGGCATGGATTTAAGCTACAATGGTGAAATTATCGAATTAGATGAAACGCTACCTTATCAAGGTCACTTTAACGTCTTACAGGTAATGAAACAAAAATTCCCAGATGTGAAATTATTACTTTCAACTGGTGGATGGGCTGGGTCACGGAACTTCTACACAATGTTAGACACTGATGAAGGGATTGATACGTTTACTGATTCAGCAGTAGCATTTATCCGTGAGTACGGATTTGATGGCATCGATATTGATTTCGAATTCCCATCATCAACAAGCCAATCAGGAAATCCTGATGATTTTGATTTATCAGAACCACGTCGTGAGACAATTAATGCGCGTTATAATGAATTTATGCGTGTTTTACGTGAGAAACTTGATGCAGCATCAAGTGTTGATGGTGAACAATATTTATTAACAGCAGCTGTAAGTGCTTCATCTTGGGTGCTCGGTGGTGTTGAATCAAATGAATATGCCAACTACTTAGACTTCTTAAGTATTATGTCATATGATTTCCATGGTGGATGGAACCAATTTGTTGAGAACCAAGCGAATATTTATGGTGATCCAGCTGATAAAGAAACAGCTGGAATGATGTTACCAGTTTTATCATTAGATTGGGCCTATAAATATTACCGTGGGGTTTTACCACCGGAAAAAATTATTATGGGGATTCCTTACTACACACGTGGATGGGAAAATGTTCAAGGTGGAACAAATGGCTTACACGGAACGAGTAACCAACCAGCAACAGGGAAGTACAACATTTGGGCGGATTTAGATGCAAATGGTAATCCAATTCCAGCTGGAGTAAACCCATTATGGCACGTGTTAAACTTAATGGAACAAGATCCAAACTTACAAGTTCACTGGGATGAAGTAGGTCAAGTACCATATGTCTGGCAAGATCAAGAAAAAGTGTTCTTAACATTTGAAAATGAACAATCAATCGATGCTCGTTTAGATTATATTGAAGAAAATAACCTTGGTGGTGCCTTAATTTGGGTTATGGATGGTGATTATGGTCTCAATGAAAATTATGTGCCAGGATCAACTGATATTAATGAAGGTAAATACACATTTGGTGATACATTAACGTCACAATTAATGGCTGGACTTGATGAAATGGGACCAGCTGAAAAAACACAAGATCAAAGTGCTGACTTAGAAAGCATTGATGTTGATGTGACATTAACTGGAAACTATGATCACCCAAACTATACGTATGATTTTGAAGTTGTCAATAATACAACGGAGACAATTCAAGGTGGTTGGGAATTAGCATTTGATTTACCAAAGTCAGCAGTCTTCAAATCAGCTTGGGGTGGGACAGTCACACAAGAAGATAACGGTGATTTTACGCGCATTACCATTAAGTCGTCGGGATGGCAAACGTTAGCACCAGGTGAGAAAACGAACCTTCAAGGAATGATTGGTCTTTGCTTCTCAGGTGTGCAAAATGTCACGTTTAACGGGAAAGCAGTTAATGGAAATGGGAATAACAACCCAAATCCAGAGCCAACACCAAACCAAAAACCAACATTCAGTGGAGTCGCAAATAAAACAATTACTGTAGGTGATACTTTTGATGCGTTAGCAGGCGTGAAAGCGACAGATAAAGAAGACGGTGATTTAACAAGCCAAATCAAAGTTTCTGGAACTGTTGATTCAGCAGTCGCAGGAACGTACACATTAACGTATACCGTAACTGACTCACAAGGATTAACAACGACAGCAACACGAGTAATTACCGTTAAAGCCGAAGTCATTGAACCAGAAGTGAATACGGCACCAACATTCAGTGGAGTCGCAAACAAAACGATTACTGTAGGTGATACTTTTGATGCATTAGCAGGCGTGAAAGCGACAGATAAAGAAGATGGTGATTTAACAAGCCAAATCAAAGTTTCTGGAAATGTTGATTCAACAGTCGCAGGAACGTACACATTAACGTATACAGTAACGGATTCAAAAGGGTTAACAACGACAGCAACACGAGTAATTACCGTTCAAGCAAAACCAGCAGTTGATGGTGATACGTTCGAACTGAACAAAGTGTACAACACAGGCGATAAAGTCATTTATAACGGTGTTGAATATACAGCGAAGTGGTGGGTACAAGGAGAATATCCAGACCAATCAGCAGCTTGGGAACGTAAAATCGCAGTGAACCCAGATGGAAGCCAAGATTACGTTGCTGGTAGCACGTACACTGAAGGCATGATTGTTAACTATAATGGTGAGCAATACAAAGCGAATTGGTGGACACAATCAGTACCAGGAAGTGATTCATCATGGACGAAGCTTTCAAATAATGGGAGCAGTTCTAACGGTGGAAACACTGGTGGTGAAACCGCAAGTAATGAATATGTCGCTGGCGGAACATATGTTACAGGTGATATCGTAACGTACCAAGGTGCGCAATATAAAGCGAACTGGTGGACACAATCATTACCAGGATCTGATTCATCATGGACAAAATTGTAAATAATTAAAAAAACCAACAGTTTGAAGCGAAAAGTTTCAAGCTGTTGGTTTTTTGTTTTACTATTTAATAAATTTTTTAGCAACGTGATAAGCACCACCGATTGCAACCGTTGTAACTGCACTTGTTGCAGCGACAAAGGCAGCAAGTTTTAGTTTTTTTGGTGTATCAAAGACAAATGGTTCTGGCTCAGTCGGAGCGAAAGCCACGATTTTCTTTTGAAATTCGGTTTTAAATCGTTTTTTTGGTAAAGCAGTTGTTGTTTTAACTGGCATGTTAAAATCCCCCTTGTTCATGAATGTACTTTCATTATACTGCTAATGATTATTGAGACAAGTAGATTATCTGAATTTCATGGTTCTTACATTAGATGTTGTATTTTTTGCAAGAATTCTGGTTTGTCTGGGAATTGAAGTGGTTTTTATTTAGCGGATTTTTTGTTTACTTATTCAACGTTTATCGCTAAAATAAGCAAGACAATACGGATAGAGGAGGGAGAAGGAATGCAACTTGTTTCGACGTTGGCACTGACGAGGGCACAAGTGCAGCAGTTGAAGCAACTTGGTGTAAAAGTAACGCAGGCAACGGCCGAGGAACTGACGAAGTGTCCAGTTGATCACTATGAAATTGTTGTTTTTGGGCAAGTGTATGAGCCAATTGATTTTAGTCGGTTCAGCAACTTAAAAGTTGTCCAGTTGGGGAGTATGGGCTACGATATGGTACCACTTGCGGAATTGACCGCAAGACAAGTGAAAGTTTACAATAACCGCCAAGCATTTACAGTTCCCGTTGCCGAAATGGTGATGACGTATATTTTAATGTTTACGAAGCAGATGATGCAATTTTACAATCAGCAGCGCTTACATCAGTATAAGTCAATCGCAAATTTAGGTGAATTAACAAGGAAACGTGTATTAGTTGTCGGGACGGGGCACATTGGAACCGAGATTGCACGGAAATTACAAGTCTTTGATTGCGAAGTTATTGGTGCGAATCGGATGGGGTTGATGAAACATTATTTTGATACGTGTATTCGCATGGATGAAGTTGATGATTTTCTCGAACAAATTGATATTTTAATCTTAGCTTTACCAGCAACAGAACAAACGCAGCAATGGCTAAGTCAAGAACGGCTCGAGTTATTGGGGCATCAAGCAATTGTCATTAATATTGGCCGCGGAAGTCTAGTTGATGAACAAGCACTCATTGCGAAATTAGAAAATGGAGAATTAGCTGGGGCCGCACTTGATGTGTTTACCCAAGAGCCATTACCGATGGAAAGTCGACTTTGGGATTTACCAAATGTCATTATTACACCGCACAATGCGTTTGCGAGTGTAGTTAATCAAGAACGCACTTTTGCAAATGTGTATGCAACAGTTGCAGCGTATGTTTCGGGAAAACCATTACCAACAGTAAATGAATAAAAAAATCATTAGGAAGTAGGAATGTCTTATGAAAAATTTTATGAAAGAATTTAAAGAATTTGCCTTACGTGGAAGTGTTATTGATTTAGCCGTTGCAGTTGTAATTGGGGCAGCTTTTAAAGCGATTATCGATGCAGTTGTCAATAATTTATTTAGCCCAATTATTGGTTTTATTACTGGTGGTCTAGCATTAGATCAATTGACATTAACACTTGGGGAAGTGAGCTTCCAATACGGAGTTTTAATTATGGCAGTGATTAACTTTATCATCGTTGCCTTCTTCCTCTTCTTAATTATTCGTGGAATGAATAAACTCAAAAAAGCAACACCAGAAGCACCAGAAGCACCGGTTGCCGATACACCTGATGTTGAAGTTTTAAAAGAAATTCGCGAGTTACTCAAAGCACAACAAAAATAAAGTTTAGAAAGTTACACTGAAGAGTGTAACTTTTTTTAATAAAAGCTGAAAGAAAGCGGTTTTTTTGGTATAATAATGAGGAAAAAAGTGTGGAGGAGAAAAATGAAATGTTATTAGCTTTTGATATTGGAAATACAAATACGGTTGTTGGGGTGTTTGAAGGTGATCAAATGATTGCCAATTGGCGGTTGTCAACAGATCGGAAACGCACATCGGATGAATATGGGGCAAAAATTCATTCACTCTTTTTATTTAAACAGTTAGATTTCGCATCAATTAGTGATGTGATTATTTCGTGTGTTGTACCAGATGCATTGCAAAATATTTTGTGGTTCGTTGAAAAATATTTAAATTGCCAGCCAATGATCGTCGGTCAAGGGTTGAAAACGGGAATTAACATGAAAATTGATAACCCGAAATCAAGCGGTGCCGATTTAGTCGTGACGGCCACAGGTGCATACCATAAGTATCATGAAACGTTAGTCATTGTTGATATGGGAACAGCAACGACAGTAACCGTGGTGACACAAAATGGTGAATACTTAGGTGGGGCGATTGCGCCAGGCATTAATGTGGCGATGAATGCCTTGTCAGGAAATGCGGCCCAGTTACCAAGAATTGAGTTAAATGCACCACCAAAGGCGATTGGCACGAATACAATTCATGCGATGCAATCAGGGCTCGTATACGGCTATGCTGGTTTAATTGATCGGATTGTGAGTGAGATTTTGGCGGAAGTACCAAATCCTAAACGCGTCGTAGCCACTGGCGGTCAAGCACGCCTAATTGCGGAACACGCGCGGACAATCGATTTTATCGATGAAAATCTCTTGCTCGATGGCTTATTAGCGATTTATCAAATGAATCGGCGGAGTTAAGCAACGAATTAACTTGGATGATACTTGTCATTTTAGTGAAAATAGGATAAAATAAAACCGCTAAAAATTTTACAAGACTATTTTCGACTATTGAACAGAAAGGCTGGATACTATGCGTTTACGAAATATCCCCCATGCAAAAGAAACGATTGAGAATAACCCACAATACGTTATTCCTGAGCCAAAAGACCACCGTGGAAGTTGGCAACAAAATTTTGAAAAAAATCAACCATTACATATTGAAGTTGGAATGGGACGTGGACGTTTCTTGTATGAAATGGCACAAGCAAATCCTACGATTAATTATTTAGGGATTGAAAAAATGGATAGTGTAATTATTATTGCGCTGGAGCGATTAATGAAAAATCCCCTACCAAATTTACGTCTGATTCGTGTTGATGCTGAACAAATTGATGAAATGTTTGCACGTGGTGAGGTTGAACGAGTGTATTTAAACTTTTCTGATCCATGGCCAAAGAAAAAACATGCGAAACGTCGTTTAACGCATGAAAACTTTTTAAAGCAGTATGAAACAATTACTGATTTTGGGGCGATTCATTTTAAAACGGATAACCGGAGTTTATTTGAATACTCACTGATGAGTCTCGCAAACTATGGCATGAAATATGATTATATGAGCCTGGATTTACATAATTCTGACTTCGAAGGCAATATTATGACTGAATATGAAGCCCGCTTTTCGCAAAAAGGACATCCAATTTATCGCTTAGAAGCACATTTTGTTAATAAAATGAAAGCGTGCCAAACGTTACTCGGTGACGAAGAAACATGCTAAAAAAGAACAGACTTTGGTCTGTTCTTTTTTAATTTAAAAAGCTAAATAATTAGCTGTTTTTCTAATGTGATAAAAAGTATAATTTGCTCATACAAAGATGACTTTGTCAGTCACAGAACTGACTTACATAGAAGGAGGGCCCTGTTTGAAAGTAGGAAAAAAGATTGGTGTATTAATGATAATTGGAGCGATTGTATTTACTGGTGGGGTGTTTACAATTGGAGCGGACCAGACAGAGGTTTTAGCGCAAGCAACGAAAATTAACCAACAACAAGAACAACTTGCACAACAGGCCACGACAAAGGTTGTCGCAATTGCGAAAGCCCAAGCGCAAGCTCAGGCGGAGGCGGAAGCAGCAGCGAAAGCAGAAGCAGAGGCAAAAGCGAAAGCGGAAGTAGAGGCAGCAGCGAAAGCCCAAGCAGAGGCAAAAGCGAAAGCGGAAGCAGAGGCAGCAGCGGCTCAAGCGGAGGCAACAACACAAACTGACGCAACAACACAAACGCAATCACAAGCAGTAGATGGAAGCGCAACAAATTCAACTGAGAGTAGTACAACACCAGCAACTGGAACGCAAGAACAGACACAAACACAAACTCAACCGGAAAGTAACCAAGCTGTAGCCGTGCCGACACAGCCAGCGTTATCATTTGCGGATGCAGGACGTGCAATTGTCAATCAAGGATGTAGTGGATTTTTCATTAGCCCAACACAAGTTGTGACGGCAAGTCACTGTGCGTTGTCAACTTCATCGGTGCAATTAGCAGCGACGGGAGAGACATTTGGGGCAACAATTAGTCAAAATGTTCCAGGTAAAGATTTTGCAATTTTAACTGTCGATCACCCAAATAATCAAGCATCATCGCTTTGGAAGCGTAGTGCAAGTGCAGGTGAGTCTGTTACTGTTTATTCACGTTTAAGTGGTACATTCACAGCAACAATTGTGACGCAAGAAGCGGGAACAGTGACTGTGAATGGAAACGGAACAACGCAATTGAATTTTGGCGACAGCTCGTTGGGCTCGACAATCAATGCGATTAATGCGCCAGTTTCAGTTGGTGATTCAGGGAGTATCGTTATCGGAAGTGACGGAGCATACCTTGGAGTAATCGCTGCTAGCGACCTGAGTACAACAAGTTATTTTGTTTCATAATTGGGACAAAAGAACACAAGTAGTCAAAAGTTAACCGCATTGGCAACCGAAATAAATTTTTAAAAAAAGCTAGGTGTTAAAACCTAGCTTTTTTGTTTAGTAATTCACGAGGAAAGTTGGAATTTACCGGATTATTTTTCGATACATTTTGCATAAATGATCCCTTGTGCCCAGAGTTTCATCGCGTAACTAATACTAAGGATTAACAGAATGATTGCGAAGATAAGTACGAAACGAAACGGGAGATAATAGGCAAATGGTGCGGCACAAAGTGCCGTTAAGCCAAGACCAAGATTCCAGTAAATAAGTGAATGATAGCGGGTTTTCCAAAAGACGTTGATGAGGGGAATTTTTGAGCCGTAGGTCATTAATTGTTTCATTAAAGAAATTGTAAATAAAATTCCTGCAACTAAAATCAAAAATAACGAATTATAAAGTGAAAGTTGGAGATTTTGGAGCATAATTAAGCGTAAAATGATCCCTTGCATTGATAAGAAGAAAAAGAGTATCAAATGGGCTTGAGTCCACCAATAAATTCGCCCAACGGACTGGTGAATCCTGCGGTGAGATACTTGATCAAAATAAATCCACCAAACTGCAAATACATAGACGAGGTTGAGAAAACTTAAAATAAAATTTTCGGCGTTTAAATCGTGCACTTGAATATTGAGGAGGGCAGAAATGAGCAATTCGGCTAAAATTAATAACGTGAATAAGCCAAACCGTTCATTTAAAAACGGGGTATGAATCGAGGAGTCATGGTGATATTCTTCAATCATAATCCAAGGAATCAACAACTCAATTGTAAGCAAAGTAATCCAGCAAATGTAACGCCAAAATTCAGGAAGGAAAAAGCCAAGCCATAAGAGCAACATCCATACGAGATAGAACGCAGTCATTTGCCAAACGAGTTTTTTGATATGCGAATTTGTTTGAGCGGTAAACCAGTAAATGAATAGCTGTAAGAGGCGTGCAAGAATATAAGCTAAAACAAATAAATAGGCATGAGTCGACAATTTGACGGCCGCGACACCGATAAACATCATCGTGCCCATTTTAAAGAGGACGAAGAAGCGGTGGTACGTATCATTCATACGGGCCCTAGCACTATAAAACGTGTTTCGCAACCAAATGAGCCAAATTGCGAGAAACCCGACCATAAATTGTAAAAAGCCATTAAACGTGAAGTTGGCAACAAAAGTCGTATTCATAATGGCAATCAGACCAACAAACAACAAATCGTAAAAGAGATCAAGCCAATCAGCACGATCTTTGGTCGTGACGGCATATAATTTGGGGCGACGCAAAATCACATCCCAAATTGTTAGATTTTTTTGCATAATGAGCCGTTGCCAATTTATTGTAAAAGTTTATAAATATCTCAAAACTCTCCAACAAACTGTTTGCTTCCCCATTCATCGTGTTCAATTTGACTGTCGTGTGAATCTTGTTTCCAAGGACAGGACGGCTACTTTTGTTTGTTCTAACACTCCAGGGGCGTAAATTCGGATGCAACGAATCCTACACATTTGTTTCATCGTTTCGGTGATAAAGCAAATTGATAGTTACTCAAGTTGATGGATGCATTTAAATCTCTGTCAATTGAGAAATTGCACACTTCACAATTAAAGGTGCGTTCAGAGAGTGACAGCCGTGATTTGACTGCACCACAATGCGAACATTGCTTTGACGATGGAAACCACATATCTGCCTCAATGAATGCAATGCCGTATTTCTGACATTTGTACAGAAGTTGACGCTTGAGTTCGTATAATCCTTGTTTTTGAATTGCTTTCGCTAAGTGTTTATTTTTCATCATTCCTTGAATATTTAACGTTTCCATGACAACTTGTGATGGCTTGGTTTTCACCAT
This sequence comes from Culicoidibacterales bacterium, assembly GCA_051660865.1. GTDB lineage: Bacteria > Bacillota_I > Bacilli_A > Culicoidibacterales > ZOR0006 > ZOR0006. The sequence goes on from JBOFQK010000023.1 coordinate 19,863, forward strand.
CTGATTCGTTGCTTGATGAAGATGATTGAGGCGGATGTTTTTTAACGAAGTGAGTGTTTGAGCACGTCAGTCTTGACTGGCAGTGTGGCTGAAAAATAAACAAAACTCAAGAGGATTCCTTCAAGAATCCATTGGGGTTTGTGTTTTTTCGAACACTGAAGTGCGAA
>JBOFQK010000024.1:0-22336 GCA_051660865.1 Culicoidibacterales bacterium
CATAGTATAGTATTCCTTATTGCTGTGGACGCACGTGTTGAAGCGTTCACCCTAGAACGAAAGGATACTTATTATGGCACAACTCAAAGATTATTCTTACAAAACGCTCGCCTTTATCACTTGGCCTTTATTTATCGAACTCTTTTTCTATATGTTTATGTCCAGTGCCGACACGTTCATGCTGAGTATGTATTCTGATTCTTCAGTTGCTGCAGTTGGGATGGCAAATCAAGCACTCTTTTTTGTTTCAGTTATGTTCAACTGTGTCGCAATGGGGACTTCGGTGTTAATGACGCAAAACTATGGCGCAAATCGCCCGAAAGCAGCTAAAAAAATTGCTTCAATGTCAATTTATCTCAATTTGCTCTTTGGAATTTTGATTAGTTTACTTGTGTTTTTTAGTGGTGGTTTTTTACTCAAATTTATGAATACACCAGCTGAAATTTTCCCAACTTCGCACCAATACTTACAAATTGTTGGTTCAATGTTATTTTTGGCAGCTTTGGGACCGGTATCGAGTGCGATTTTACGCAGTAGTGGTGATACGAAGACGCCGATGAAAATTGTCCTATTTGGAAATGCACTCAATATTTTAGGAAATGCGATTTTCATCTTCGGTTTGTTTGGCATTCCAGCGCTCGGTCCAATTGGTGTCGCTTTTTCAACCGTTTTTGCACGTTTCGTACAAGTAATTATTGCTTATAGTATTATTTTCTTGCGCTTAAAAATTTCTTGGCGCTTCAAATTTGATGCACTCGCTTTAAAAAATATTTTAGCGATTGGTGTACCTGGTGCACTCGAACAGTTTTCTTACAGTGGTTCCCAAATTTTCATCACGGCTTTCGTGGCCACACTTGGGATTGCTAGTATTACTACTCGAACTTATGTCAATAACATCACGATGTTTGTCTATCTCTTTGCCGCCTCACTCTCGCAAGCCAACGAATTAATGGTTGGTCATATGATTGGTGCTCAACTGAAAGATTTAGCCTACAAACGTGTCCTGCAAGTGAATCTTATGGCCCAAAGTGTTTCGGCACTCCTTGGTACGCTAGTCGTGATGACTGCCCCCTTATTACTTCCACTGTTTACCAATGATCCTGAAGTGATTGCTCTTGGGCAACAAGTCATGATTGTTATTGCGATTCTCGAACCTGGACGAGCGATGAACCTTGCCTTTGTCAGTGCTCTACGAGCAAGTGGAAATGCCAAAATTCCGATGATCGTTGGGATTCTTGGCATGTGGCTCATTGCCGTTCCAATTGCTTATTTTGCTGGAATTTACCTCGGTCTTGGTCTTGTCGGCATTTATTTAGGGATGATGGCTGATGAATGGGTCCGTGGGTTCACGTTCCTAATCATTTGGCAACGTAAAAACTGGATGCACCGGTCAAATATCAATTTAGATCTCGAACATGATCTACAAATGCAACACGATCAAGAAATCGATGTTATTCACTCCTTTGAAGTTTAACGAAAAAAAGCAGTCTAGGCTAGCATCAATGATGCCAGTTTAAACTGCTTTTTTCTTTCATTTGATTAGTTACTAATTAGCACCAATGTTACACACTTAAATAGTTGTTTCTGATGTTGCTGTAGTTTAATAACTGCATTGTTAACGTCGCAAAGGCTGCTTGTTCTGCCGTTACGAGTTTAGTTGTATCGATTGCAGTGAAGCTGATTTTCCCAACTTCAAGGATATCTGGGCATTGTTCACTAATGCGTTCGATAACTTCTGCCGTGACACTTGCTTCGTCTCGGCGTTTCGCAATTCGTCCATTGTGCCATAATTGGTAGCTTTTTGTCGCTTGATCAAAGTTCGCACTCCGATTTAAATCGATTTGCAACACTTGATAGCTAGTTTTTTCATCATCAAAGAGACAGTACAATGATGTCGTTTGCTTTGGTCCATCTGGTCCGGCTGCTACGATAATTGATGCAATTTGATAATTTCCTGCTTGATCATGAACTAAGAATGTTCGATAGTAGCCTTCTGGTGCGACACCATGAATGTTTTGTTCATGTAATTCGCGTAACCCTAAATCTTCAACAAGCGTCATACTTGCATGTGTTGTCGAAGCAAATGGATGTGATTCATCAAAATATGCTTCAGCTAAATTAACAACTACTGGTACGAGTTCAGTTTTCACTGCTCGTCCAATTGTATACCAATCTTCGGCATATTCTTTTTCGCGTAATTGCATTGGATCTGCTAAATCCGCTTCAGTTTGACGAACAAATGGCGTTGCACTCACTTGTTCACCCGCTTTTTCGGGAATCATCTTTTCATACGTCACTAATTCACAGGCTTCATATTCCGTCCCAAGTGAGTTGAGTTGTGCAAAATAAACAGTTTTCCCATTCGTTAACAGTAAATACCGGCTTCCTAACTCCATTGCTGATTCATGCGCTTTAGTTATCATGCTCGGTAAAATATCTTGCTGCTGATTACTACATTTCACATACACTAATGGTTTTAATTTGCCTTGCCGATAATATTCAATGACAAAGTCGCCAACCCGATCTGATGGGAGACGATATTCACGAAATGGCATTGCACTCTGGAGCATTTTTTCAGGTACATTAATAGCTTCGAGTAAATATGTCCCAATATACTGTTTTAATGCTTGAAAATCATTGATTGGGACAAAGCGTTTTTGCCACCGATCAAAATATACTTCTTGCCCTTGATGACTATACACGGTTGGTGTGGCTGCAGATTCAAAATTCGGTTGTAAATTTTCCATCAATATTCGCCTTCTTTTTCGATAATTTTTTTTAATGCTTGCTGTTCAGGAATTGCTGGTGAGAAATAGTAGCCTTGTAAATAATCAGCCTCCCACGCTGCTAAGAGTTCCAATTCAGCGCTTGTTTCGACACCTTCAGCGACAACTGGTAAGTGGAGTGAGTGTGCTGCTTCAATAATCATTTTGACTAAAGTGCGGTACTGTGCTTTTGTTGTAATTTCACAAACAAATGAACGGTCAATCTTCACTTGTGACAGTGGGAGTTTGACTAAATAATTGAGCGATGAATATCCAGTACCAAAATCATCAAGTGATACTTTCAATCCTAGTTCACGCAATTTTTCAAGTTTGGCAATATTGGCATCAATATTTTCTAACAGCACTGTTTCAGTAATTTCTAAGTCAATCCAATTCGGGTTAACTCGTGTTTCTGCTAGAATCATTTCGACAGTTTGCACGAAAAACGGTGCCATAATTTGATGGGCCGAAACATTAATTGAAATCGTTAATGGCTGTTTTGAAATTTCATTGATCCGGAAAGCAAATTCCATCGCTTTGCGCATGACATAGCGACCGAGTAATTGAACTTCTGATGATGCTTCAATCATGGTAATCATTTCCAAAACATTTAAATGTTTATATTTTGGTGTCTGCCAACGGAACAAAGCTTCAAAGCCAACTAACTCATGTTTGCATGTATATTGCGGTTGATAAAACAGTTCAATTTCCTCAGCCGCAATCGCCAATTTAAAGTCAGCAATAAATTCTTGCTGTAAGCGCCGCTGCACATCAAGTTGCGGCGTATACACTTCAATTCGTTGTTTTCCATTTTGCTTTGCTGCTTGAAGTGCAGTTTCACCTTTTGACAGTAACTCATCAATCGTTCGATTACTAATTTCACCAACAACAATCCCAATACTAGCTGAGATTTGATAACTTTTTTGTTCATAAATAATCGCATTATTCAATTCAGTGAGTAACAATTGTGCTTTCTGGACAGTACACGCTTGATCACAGTGTTTTTCATATGGGACAATCACGGTAAACTCATCACCACCATCACGGGCAATTCCAGCGTTGGGGAAAAGTTTTTTTAAGCGCTTGGCACATGTTTCTAAGACAAAGTTCCCAACTTGATGACCAACTGTATCGTTGAGCTGTTTAAAATTATCTAAATCAATCAAGAACATTGCTGCTGGTCGTGGTTGTTTATACTCTCTTTGTAAATAATTATAGAGTCCACTGCGATTATAGAGTCCGGTTAACGAATCACCATAGGCGAGTTTTTGAATTGCTTTTTCTTGAGCAACCTCTTCGGTAATATCCCTCATTAAGATAATAATCCCATTCACTTCACCTTCAACATCAAAAATTGGGGCTTTATGACATTCAACAATGATTTCACCATCATCATTTTGGATAACCGTTTGGTATACTTTAGCTGTCTTCAGTTTGACAATTTCTTGATCTTGTTGTTTAATCTTCAAGCGATCAGTCAGATTAGGGATTAAGTTCGTCTCATAAACACTCGCACCAACACGCGCTTCATTTGGTACATATTGCTGATATTTTTGATTCATCTGAATAATTGTTCCATTTAAATCGCGTAAACAGACTGCGAATGGCAAGTTTTCAATTAATACTTTTCCACGTGACTGTTCATTCAAGGCATCAGTAATATCTTTTGCGATTCCAATTGTCCCAATTACGCTTTTATCTAGACCGAAAACTGGTGCTTTATACACCTTGAAATGTCTTCGTCCAAGTGTACCAGGAATAACTTCTTCAAAAACAACTTTTTCACGTTGATTCATGACCCGTAAATCATATTCACGACATTGTTTTCCAATTGCTCCATCCCAAACGAAATCATCACTATTGCCATAAATTGTTGCCATCGACTTTCCTGAATGTTGTTGGAATAGTTGATTGGTTTTAATATATTCACTGTCACGATTTTTGAACCATGCCATATAGGGGATATTATCAAGTAAGGTTTCTAATTGTGTTGTTTTGAGTTTAGTTTCATCACTTTTCCGTTGATATTCTTCCCACTGTTGCAGTCGCATCGCAAATTGTTCATCGCTGACTGGAGCAAATAAATAATCAATATACTGCTCAGGTATACGTTTCGAGGCAATTGTTGCGAAATTTTCTTGTGTACAAATGAAGAAAAAGCCTCCAACTCTCGCAAATCTGTCCGCTGCAATATACTGCTCACAATCTGGAATGTTTCTATCAATCACAACGATCATATTTTGTTGAATGTGTTCAGCACGTACGTCTTGGTAATTTTGGATTTGAATTTGCTTTGCAAAACGTGCTGAGATCCAGCAATTTTCTTGATTTGTTGTGATATAGAGAATGTTCATTCCTTGTCTCCTCTTCGTATAACTTAATTCACCTTTATCTGCTTGTTGATTCATCACTCTTACGTCATAAGTAACTATCCACTTCAGAAAGAAAATACTTTTCGTTTATTGTAGCATATTTTCCAATGTTACTCACTCATTCTAAGCAAAAAAAACGCGTTTTAAGTGAAAAAAAAGCCTAAAGTCTGAGACTTTAGGCCCGCTTGGTACTGGAAACCAGTAATTAGCGAATTTCTTTGATACGTGCAGCTTTTCCGCGTAATGCACGTAAGTAGTATAGACGTGCACGACGTACTTTACCACGACGTAATACTTCGATTTTTTCGATTTTTGGTGAGTGTAATGGGAAGATACGCTCTACACCAACGTTGTTTGAAATCTTACGTACTGAGAACGTTTCTTGGATTCCACCGTGTTGACGTTTAATAACAACACCTTCGAATACTTGGATACGCTCACGAGAACCCTCGATGATTTTAACGTGTACTTTTACTGTATCTCCAGATTTGAATGTTGGGATATCAGATTTTAATTGTGATTCTACAACTTTGTTCATTAATGCTTGCATGTTTGCTCGCTCCTTCTGATCTAAAACATACGTAACAAGCTTAAATATCTTGCCAGCGGTACATTCGTAATTTGTGACTGTTTTAGTCACCAAAAAATTATATCATATTTCCGACTTTTTTCAAGTTTTTCTTGCTTAAAATTCGTTTTTTTTACTTTTTAATTGTTTTTTGCCATTCAACCAAAAATTGACGTTCTGCCGCAGTCATTTCAACTTGATCTAACAAGTCAGGTCGACGTTGTTTCGTGCGAATTAACGCTTGTTCACGTCGCCATTGTTCAATATTTTTGTGGTGACCACTTAACAAGATGTCAGGTACTTTCATGCCTTCATAATCAGCTGGACGTGTATAGTGTGGGTACTCAAGCGTTCCCATACTAAACGAGTCATTCGCATGAGAATCGTGTTCAATCACATCATCAAGCAGACGAACAACCGCATCAGTAATCACCATCGCTGCTAATTCACCACCAGTGAGGACATAATCCCCAATTGAAAGTTCGTCATCAGCTAAATATTCAACAATCCGTTCGTCAAAACCTTCGTAATGACCACAAACTAAAATCAAATGTTCTTCTTGTGCCAACTCTTCCGCAATTTTCTGTGTAAATGGTCGTCCTTGCGGCGTCATTAAGATTACTTTTGGTTTCGTCTGATTTTTGGCTTTTAAATCCGCGACTGCATCGAAAATCGGTTGTGGTGTCAGCACCATTCCCGCTCCACCACCATACGGATAATCATCAACCTTTTTATGTTTATTGGTTGTGTAATCGCGAAAATTCGTGACGTTAAAACTTACTTCACCTTTTTCTTGAGCACGTTTCAAAATTGATTCATGTAATACACCTTGAAACATTTCCGGAAAGAGACTTAAGATATCGATTTTCATCCTAATAACCCTGGGACTGGAATAATCACAACTTTTTTGTTGGCAACATCGATTGATTCTACGAATTGATCAACATACGGAACTAACACATTATTTTGCCCTTTACGTTTAATGACCCAAACATCGTTTGCACCAGTTTCTAAAATATCAGCCACAACACCAATACTTTCACCAGCCGTTGTGAATGCTTCACAACCGATAATGTCTTCATAGTAAAACTCATCTTCAGCGAGCACATCTTCTTTTTGATCTTTGGCAAATTTGACAACCATTGTTTTGAAACGCTCAACTAAGTTGATATTTTCTAAACCTTCAAATAATACTAAGTCCATATTCTTATGTACTCGGTGTGATTTTACCGTTACTGTTTCGACTAATTCATTTTTGCTGTCAAAAATATACAGTGTGCTTCCTTTTTTAAAGCGCTCACTGGCAAAGTCTGTCGATGCCATAATTTTCACTTCCCCACGAATTCCGTGAGTATTTACTATTTTTCCTACGCGAACGTATTCCATGATTATATCCACCTTTCATCGATTATTCTATTATGATTGTACCACTGAATCAGGATAAAATCTGCTAAAATTGTCCAGTCATAATTAGAAATTTATACACTTAGTTATTAATGTACTTCCACCTACAGTTGATCCAATCTAGTAAACTCGCTTTATTGGACCAGTGTTAGCACTTAGGCAAAACGTAAACGCTGATGGGTTTATGTGAAACTTACTTTTTTAACACGCTAATCTCTTTTACTTAGTTTACTGCCGAGATTAGACGCTTACTTTCTCATAACATGCTTCCACCTGCAAGGCTCGTGAAATCGTAAACGGTTGTGACGGCATCTCAATTTGAGTGATGAAAGCGGTGGGATAAAATCCCATCAGTGACCAAGAAAATAAATGTGTGACTATTTAAAAAGTAGCTCAAGTAGTCGCACATGTTTTTCAGGGAACTGAAGCTTGAATCAGGTTAGGCTGCCTACACCCGTTCACTTATTCCACATATCGCCTTGCTGCCAACTTGATTTCTTAGTTTTTGGCATCGGTGTCAGCACTTACTTTTAACGTGCTAATCACTCCAGTGTTCAGAAAATCGCAAACTCTCATGAGTTCATGAGGAACTCGCTTTGATTTTGCTTATTTTCTAGCCACACTGGTGGAAACTTTAATACTTGGCCGTTTCCAACGTGATTAGACACTTAGCACTTAACTATAAAAAAAGGCCACCTTGTGGGTGGCTTTTAAAATTCCTCAATGTTAATCTTCACCCGTTTGCCTAGTTGCTTTCCTGCACTTTGCGCGATTGTCCGGATGGCTTTTGCCATTTGCCCGTTTTTCCCAATCATGCGTCCCATGTCTTCTTTGTTCACTAAAAAGTGAAAATTGATTTCATGTTCTGTTGCTGATGGCATCTCGCGAACGGTTACACTCTCGGGATGAGAAACAACGCTTAATGCTAGTGTTTCAAGTAATCCTTGAAGTTGATTGTGATTCATTTAGTGAATTATTTTCCTAATTTCATTTCGTGGAATTTTTTCATAACTCCAGCTTGTGAAAGAATGTTGCGAACTGTATCAGTTGGTTGTGCACCATTTGATAATAATTCTAATGCTAATTCTTCGTTAATTGTGATTTGTGCTGGTTCAGTAATTGGGTTATAAGTTCCTACTGTCGCTAACACGCGTCCATCACGACGTGAACGAGAATCTGCTGCTACCACACGGTAGAATGGGGCTTTGTTTGAACCCATGCGTTTTAAACGTAATTTAACTGCCATAATTGATGACCTCCGAGTTTGTTTTATTTTTTATCAACATTGATTATTTTAGCGGTTTTTACAACTAGTGTCAAGGCTTTTTACTTAACACCCGCTTTATTTTTATTTTCTCATGTTAAGCTTAACTTTACAAGCGTTTTCTTATTTTTCGAGTGTAATTTTTGATTGCGTTCCAAAGTCATGTTTAAAAGTGAGTAATAATTGATTGTTGATATTTCCACTTTCGCTGACATTAACCATCCAACTGTAACTATTTTGATTTTGAATGTTGAAGACAGCTCGCACCGGTAAAAACTGTTGCTTACTTTCCGACCAAATAAAGACTTGCCACTTTTGCTGATCGAGCTGATTTTTAACTGTTAAAATTTTCCAAGGTTCATTTGCCGCTAACACACTGACGTAGTTATCTTGTGTACTATACATCTGAAATTCTTGTGTCACTGTCATTGTGATTAAATCATAGCCTTGTTCTTGTTTTGGTACTAAGGCTAATGCTTCTGCTTGCGGGAATTCACTTGCTAACTCACTATACGTTCTTGCATTTACTTTCACGATTTGTTCGCCACCATTGATTAATTCAACTTGTCGTTGTTGCACTTGCTGATCAATCACATCTTTTAAAACGATTTTCTCAATACAACTAATTTCAAAACACCGATTTTCCAAAACGATTGCCAAGCTCATACTCACAATACTCATCACAATAACAATCGTTAGCAATAGTGCAAGTTTAAACTTTGGGTGGCTAATTTTTGGCGAGTTTACTTGTTCAGGACGACTCCGACTCAAGTAGTCAATTATTGTCTTCCCTGTTACGATGGTAATGACGATATTGAAAAGATTAAAGATTCCGACACTCACAATTTGGAGTGAAATGGTAAAAAACATTCGAAACAGCATTGTCAAAAAATCAATCGAGCGTAAGTGCAACTGCATAAAATATTGACCTAGTGTTTGTTTAAAAAGTAAATAACAAATAAATTCATAGATGACATAAACTAACGGAAAGAGCATCACCATATAAAGTGTCACGCCACCACGATTGATGAACAGAACAAACTCTAAACTTTGAACGTTGATTCCACCAAAATTAATAACTTGATTGTAGATTGCTGTACTAACCCAAAAAACATAGGGAAGTAAACAGAGACTATCGATGCCTACGGCAAAGATTCGTCGTGATCGTATAAACATCGCTTCACCGCCTTTATCTCAAGTATAACAAACAAAAAAGATGAACTGTAGTTTTTTTTACAGTTCATCTTTTTACGTATCATATCGTCGCTTCAGTATTGGTATTAGAACGGGAATCCGCCTTTTCCACCTTTACCACCCATTCCTGGGAAACCACCTTTTCCACCTAATCCTGGTAGTCCTCCCATTCCAGGGAAGCCTCCAGTTGGCATATTCGGCATTTGCCCTAAGTTTGGCATCCCTTTTTTGCCTTTTTTACCTTTTTTGCCGCCCATTGCTTGACCGCCCATCATTGAACTCATTTGTTTCATCATTTTCTTTGATTGTTCAAATTGTTTCAATAATCGGTTAATTTCTGGCACGCCACGTCCACATCCTTTTGAAATGCGGATTTTACGTTTATGATTCAAAAGACTTGGATTTTTACGTTCTTCTGGTGTCATCGAATAAATAATCGCTTCAATGTGCGCCATTTGCTTTGGATCAATATTGACTTTATCTAAGCCCATTTGTCCCGCACCAGGTAACATTTTCAAGATTCCTTCAAGCGGCCCTAATTTTTTCATTTGTTGCATTTGTGCTAAGAAATCTTCAAGATCAAATTGTCCACTCAACATTTTCTCTGTCGACTTCATTGCCACATCTTCATCTAAATCTTCTTGAGCTTTTTCGATTAAGCTGAGTACATCACCCATCCCTAAAATTCGTGAAGCCATCCGCTCTGGATAGAATGGTTCTAAGGCAGCTAATTTTTCACCTGTCCCGATAAACTTAATTGGAATACTTGCCATTTGACGGATTGAGAGCGCAGCTCCCCCGCGAGCATCACCATCAAGTTTTGTTAAAATCGCTCCAGTTAAACGAAGGTGATCATGGAAATGAATCGTCACATTAATTGCATCTTGTCCCGTCATCGCATCAACGACTAAAAGGATTTCCGTCGGATTAATTTCAGCTTTAATTGCTTGTAATTCACCCATTAACGCTTCATCAATATGTAAACGTCCTGCAGTATCGACTAAAACATAATCGCAACCTTGCTCAATTGCTGCCGCTACACCTTGTTTCGCAATTTCTACTGGTGATACATCAGTTCCTAAATCAAAGACGGGTACATCTAATTGTCGTCCTAATGTTTTTAATTGTTCTACTGCGGCTGGACGATAAATATCGGCTGCCACGAGCATTGGTTTCCCATCAAGGCGTTTACGAATGTGATTCGCTAATTTTCCTGTTGATGTTGTTTTCCCTGAACCTTGTAACCCGACCATCATAATCACGGTTGGACTTTTTGGTGCTTTAAGTAATGGGACATTTTCTGCACCCATTAATTCAGTTAATTCATCATTAACAATTTTAATCACTTGTTGCGCCGGTGTCAGTGATGTCCACACTTTTTCACCGATGGCTTTTTCTTTGACTGTTTGCATGAATGACTTAACGACGATGTAATTGACATCGGCTTCAAGCATTGCTAAACGAACTTCACGTAACGCTTGGTCTACGTCTTTTTCGTCTAATTTCCCCTTTTTCGTCATGTTTTTGAAAATATCTTGTAAGCGATCTGATAAACTTTCAAATGCCATTTTATTCACGTCCTTCAAATTGGTTTAGTTGCTGTATAATGGTTGTTATTGCTTCATACTGTTGTTGTGCGACAGCTTGTGTTAATTGGTCATACCATTGCCCACGTTGCTTCGCTTTTGCCGCAAGTTGTAATTTCCGCTCGTAAGTTTCAAGTTGTTGTTCTCCACGTTTGAGTTGATCATGCACGGCTGCACGACTCACACTTGCTTCTTCAGCAATTTCAGCAAGCGACAAATTATCACCGTAATAGCGATCCATATAGTCATATTGTTTTGGTGTCAGGAGTTGACCATATAGGTCAAGTAATTGATTCAAGCGAATCACTTTTTGCAATTGCACTTCCATAATTCCCCTCCTCTGCCATTCCAGATTATCAATCGGATTCAACTGATAATAATCTGTTTAACTATATCATTTTCTCTGCTTTCGGTCAATTTTAACCATTGGTTTAGAAGCAAAAAAAACGTCTTTCGACGTTTTTTTAAAAGAGATCAGCAAAGAGTCCGTAAAGATAACTTTCCACATCAAATGGTTGTAAGTCTTCTGGTTTCTCACCTAATCCGATAAATTTTACTGGTGTGCCTAAATCAGCACGGATTGCTAAAACAATTCCACCTTTAGCCGTACCATCAACTTTTGATAATACAACACCACTAATCGGTGTAACTTCAGTAAAAGCTTTCGCTTGGCTTAAACCATTTTGTCCCGTTGTCGCATCAATCACGAGTAACGTTTCATGTGGCGCCCCTGGTAGTTCACGTTGAATAATGCGGTTGATTTTCTCCAACTCATTCATTAAATTCACTTTATTTTGCAAACGACCGGCAGTATCACATAAAACAATATCAATATTTTCTTGTTTCGCACGATCAATTGCATCAAACATTACCGCTGAAGGATCTCCATTTGGTTTTGTCTTGACGACCTCAACACCAAGGCGGTCACCCCAAACTTGTAACTGATCAACAGCACCAGCACGGAACGTATCTCCCGCAGCCATGATGACGCTTTTCCCCTCAGCTTTAAAACGGTGGGCTAATTTCGCAATCGTTGTCGTTTTTCCAACCCCATTCACACCAACAAATAAAATTACTGTTGGTCCAGTTGGCTGAATGTTCAACTGCGTTTGCGCAATGCCATCACGTTGGTAAATTTCATACATTTTTTCGACAATTACTTCATTGAGTTCGCTCGGTTGTTTGACATTACGGACTTTCACTTCATGGCGTAACTGATCAGTTAATTCCATTACCGTTTTGACCCCAACGTCAGCCATAATTAAAATATCTTCAAGTTCTTCAAAGTATTCTTCGTCAACTGTTCGGAAGCGCGCCATTAAATCATTAAAGCCTGCTAGTAATCCTGAACGTGTTTTCCCCATCTTATCATGATAGTCATTCGCAACTTGTTCTTGTTGCACTTCTGGCTCGACTACTGCGGCCACATCGACTTCAAGCGCACTGTCAGCTTCAGTTGCTTCCGACTCACTCCAGTCGTACACGACTGTTTCCTGCGTTGGTTGTTGTGTTACTTGAACGTCAGTTTGGACCACTGGTTCAACTACTGGTGTTGCTTCTGGCTGTGTTTGCACAACTGGCTCAACTTTTTCACTTTGAAACATTTTTTTAAATTTATTAAATAAACCCATTTTAAACCACTCCTTTTCTATTGTTGAATCATTTTCTTCGCTTCATCAAGACGAACGGCAACTAATGTCGAAATTCCGGCTTGCTGCATCGTTACCCCATATAAGGCATCGGCAGTTTCCATCGTCCCTTGACGATGAGTCACGACGATAAATTGCGTTTCTTCACTGTAACGGTGGACGTATTTCGCAAAACGACTCACGTTATGTTCATCTAATGCAGCTTCAACCTCATCTAAAATCGAGAACGGTACTGGACGAATCCGAATAATCGCGAACAATAAACAAATTGCTGTTAATGCTCGCTCACCACCTGAAAGCAGCGATAAATGTTGCATTTTTTTCCCTGGTGGTTGGACATGAAGTTCAATTCCGCGCTCATCTTCATATTCAGCTTCGGTTAACACAAGTTGTGCCGTTCCACCACCAAACATTTGACTAAAGACATCAGCAAACGCACTTTGAATTTGCGTAAATGTCGCTTGGAATCGTTGATTCATTTCTTGATCCATTTCTTCAATGACCGTCAGTAAATTATCCCGGGCGGTTTCTAAATCTTGACTTTGCGTTTCTAAGTACGTAAAACGTTCCAGTAAGCGTTCAAATTCTTCAATCGCACCTAAATTAACCGTTCCGAGTTTTTTTAAGTTTTTTTGTAATTTTAGCACTTCTTGTCGTGCATGCGCTGGTAATGTTTGTGTCCCAATTTTCGCATCGGCAGCTTCAAACGTTAACTGATACGTCTCACTCAACTGTTGTAATTGCGTTTGTAATGTCACTTCAATCCGATTGACTTCAATTTCCGTTGTCCGTAATTGTTGGCTCACATTTTTGGTTTGAATTCTTAATGCTTTCATCGCAACTTGTTCAGCCGCAATTGTTGCTTGAATGGTAACTTTTTCTTGTTGCAACGTTTGAAGCAACTCGCTTTTCGTCGCTAAGTCAGCAACTTGATAGGCAATCTTCTGATTGTGTGAATTGCTTAGCTCGATTAATTCAGCTTGATCACTCGCTGCGGTTTCAATTTCACGATCAAGGCGTTTTTTCTCACCTTGGAAATGACGCAATTGCCCTTTCAATTGTTGTTTTTGCTCAGTTTTTGCATGCTGATTCGTTTTTAACGTAATCAACTCAAATTGAACTTGTTGCAATTTCGCTTCCATCACCCGTAGTGTTTCAGTAACTTGAATCACCACTTGCTCATCGGCGATAACTTTTTCACCAAGGACATCGACTGCTTTTTGTAAATCGTCAATTTGATGACGTTGACTCAACAATCCATTACGTTGATTATTTTGGCGTCCACCTGTAAACGATCCACCCGCATTGATGATTTCACCATCAAGCGTAACAATTTTCGTCCGGTATTGTAATTTCTTGGCTAAAGGCATTGCCGCATCAAGATTTTCGACGACTAACGTTTGCCCAAGTAATGATTCAATCACCGATTTATACTGGCTATCAGCATGAACTAAGTCGCTTGCTACCCCGATAAATCCTAGGTGCGCTTGAGCAATTTCTAGTTGTTTCTCAGCTAATAAACGAGCTTTCATCGTATTGATTGGCAAAAATGTTGCTCGACCACGTTGTTCACGTTTCAAATATTCAATCGCTTGTTGGGCATCACGATCACTTTCAACAATAATGTGTTGTAACGCTCCACCTAATGCCGTTTCAAGTGCTAAGTCAAAGCGTGATTGTGTTTCAATCAACTCAACAACTGCACCGCAAATTCCGGTTAACTGTTGTTGTTGCTTCGCTAGTAACACATGTTTCGTTCCCGCATGCAAATTTTTGAAAGAATTGGTAATTTGTTGTAACGCTTCCAACTCTGCTTGCTTTTTCGTATGCCGTTGTTGGGTTTGGCGCAATTGTTGTTGTTCTTGACGTAATTCACGTTGACGTTCACCAATTGCTTCACGGAATCCAGCTTCTTTATTTTGCAACGTCGTAATCTTTTGCGACAAATTTTGATGCTCTGTTTGTAACAACTGCAAAGTCGTTTTTACCGCTTCAATCTGGCTATTCAAGCGCAGTTCTTCATCTTGATGACGTGTCACATTCAGATTAAGCGTTTGTTGGCGTTCATCTAAAATTTGTTGTTGTGCTTTTTGCATCTCTAGCTTTTGACTCGCTTGGTTAAATTCCGTTTGTTGTTGCTGAATTTTAGTTTCTAACGTGCCAATTGCTTGCTGTTGCTCATGAACAATGCGTTCAAGGTGATCAAGTTCAAGTAATGCTTGGGCGTCACTTTCTTGCCACTGCGCTAATTCTTGCTTTAACTGCGCGTAACGTTGGTGATGCATCCGAATATCGGTCACAAAAACATGTAATTGCAAAAATTCAAGTTGTTCTTGAATTTGGACATATTGTTTCGCCGTTGTCGCTTGCTGTTCCAACGCTTCAACTTGTCCTTGTAACTCTTGCATAATATCGTGCACGCGCACTAAATGATCTTGCGTTTGTCGCAATTTTTTTAACGCTTGTTCTTTTCGTGTTTTATATTTAGAAACTTGTGCCGCTTCTTCGAAGATTGCACGCCGTTCTAATGGTTTGCTATCAAGAATCCTTGCTACTTGTCCTTGACCAATAATACTGAATGATGATTTCCCCACACCAGTATCCAAAAATAATTGATGCACATCTTGCAAGCGGACTTGTTGTTTGTTCAATAAGTACTCACTTTCACCACTGCGATACACGCGGCGCGTCACGCTCACTTCACGATAATCAAGTGGCAACGTTTGACTTTGGTTATCAAAGACAATTGTCACTTCCGCAAAGTTTAGTGGTCGCTGCGCATCACTCCCTTTAAAAATGACATCATGCATTTTTGCTCCCCGTAATGTTTTCGCTGATTGTTCCCCTAATACCCATCGAACAGCGTCGACAATATTACTTTTTCCGCTTCCGTTTGGTCCGACGATTGCACTCATTCCCGCAGTGAAATCGATCGTTGTTCGTTTAGCGAAAGTTTTAAACCCATACAGCTCGAGGCGTTTAATCTGCATAATTTCTTTACTCCTTCTGTTGTGTGAGTGCTAGTTTCGCTAAAGCCGCTCTTGCCGCTTGTTGTTCTGCATCTTTTTTCGTGCGACCATCACCAGTTCCATAAATAAGGCCATCAACGATGACATTTGCGACAAATAATTTGGCATGGGCTGGTCCACTTTCATTCGCAATTTCATAAACGACATTTCGGCTCGCATCGGTTTGCACCAATTCTTGCAACTGACTTTTAAAATCTTGATATTCGCGTTCCCGAACCGTTGCTACTTCCGGAAAGACAACTTTTTCTAAAATACGTTGGACATATTCCATTCCTAAATCGAGGTAAATGGCACCTAAAAGTGACTCAAAGGCATCCGCTACGATGGCTGGACGTTGCCGACCGCCAGTTTGCTCTTCACCACGCCCTAAAAATAACATTTCACCTAAATTTAACGTTTGGGCATAAATCACTAGTGATTCTTCACGAACAATTTGCGCCCGAAATTTTGTCATCTCACCTTCAGCCATTTGCGGATAGGTCTGATATAAAAACTCGGAAGTTTTCAATTCTAATACTGCATCACCCAAAAATTCAAGTCGTTCATTGCTTTCAAAGACCCGACTCTCTTCATTCACGTATGACGTATGCATAAATGCACGGTGTAAAATCTGCACATCACGAAATGGTAATTCCCATTGTTGCATAAATTTTGTAATTTGATCTCCTGTTGGACGTCCCATACTCAGTCTCCTTTTACGCTTCTTGCGTCGCTTGTGTGATTGCTGTCGCAATTGCCGTTGTTAAATCTTTTTCAACTACCATTACAGCCATCGCAATCGCACTCGCAAATGACTCAGTATCTGAACCACCATGAGCTTTAATCGCTGGTGCTTTTAAACCAACCATCATTGCACCACCAATTTTGCGATAATCCAAGCGGTTTTTTAAGCCACGTAAGGCTGGTTTCATCAATAAATAACCGATTTTCGCACCAAAACGTTGTTTTACTTCTTGCGTTAAAACTTCAATAAATGCTTTTTGCATCCCTTCAAGTGACTTCAAAGTAATATTACCGGCAAACCCTTCGCAGGCAACAACATCACACGCACCATCAAACATATCTCGCGGTTCAATATTGCCCACAAAATTCATGCCAGCTGGTTTTTCAAGCAATAACTGATGCGCCGTTGCATAAATTGTGCTCCCTTTTTTCGCTTCACTACCGTTATTTAAGAGCGCCACGCGTGGTGTGGCCACATTTAGTAAAATTTTGGCCATTTCTTGACCCATAATTGCATTTTGAACGATATTCTTTTCCGTCCCATCACTAATTGCTCCAAGATCAAGGAAAATCATATTTTGTCCCGTCGTTGTTGTTGGCATCGTTGTTGCTAAAGCTGGGCGGTTAATCCCTTTCAATCGCCCTAACAATAATGTTGTTCCCGACAGATACGCACCGGTATTTCCACTTGAAATAACTGCATCTGCTGACTTTTGGCGAACAGCCATAATTGCTTGGGCCATTGATGATTGTTTTTTGACACGTACTGCTGTTGCAGCGTCATCATCGCCAGTAATCACATCACTACAATGAATCACTTCAATTCGTGGGTGCTGAGTCGTTAAATATTCAGCAATTTTCGTTTCATCCCCATAAAGTTTAATCATTAGTTTGGGAAATTTTTCAACTGCTTGTAATACAGCTTCTACTTCTGTTTTCGGTGCATGATCGCTCCCCATTGCGTCAACCGCTATTGTATATTGGCTCATAAAATCGTCTCCTTTAATCATCCTACATGCTGATTTATTATACCATTATTTCAAACATGACGCAAAGGCGTTAATCGTTTTGCTGATGGCTGGCCATGACTGGCGCTAAGTACGTTTCTAACGTCGGCGTGAGCCGGTGCTGAAAGACACATTCGTACGCATCTGTCCGCGCAAAATTCAAAATTACTTGATCTTCAACTAAATCGGCAAGTCGAAATTTAGGAAGCCCACTTTGTTTGGCACCGAAAAAGTCACCTGGACCACGAAACTCCAAATCGTATTGGGCAATTTCAAAGCCATCCGTCGTTTTTTCCATGACTTCTAAACGTTCCATACTCGGACTTTGGCTACCAGGTCCAACAATTAAACAGTACGATTGATGTTCCCCTCGACCAACACGACCACGTAACTGGTGTAACTGCGATAACCCAAAGCGATTCGCATCATAAATCACCATCACTGTCGCATTCGGTACGTTTACACCAACTTCAATCACCGTTGTCGAAACCAAAATATCGAGTTCATGGCGCTTAAACGTCTCCATAACTTGATCTTTTTCACTTGGGGCTAAGCGGCCATGCATCAAACCGATGCGACGACTTGATAATGTTTGTTGGAGTGTTTCATATAAGGCAATCGCATTTTGGACATCAAGTGTTTCTGACTCTTCAATTAATGGACAAACTAAATACGCTTGCCGTCCTTTCGCAACTTCACGCTCTAAAAAGGCAATAATTTCATTCCATTGCTTTTTCGTGACCACTTTCGTCGTAATTGGTTTGCGGCCAGCCGGAAGTTGGTCAATAACTGAAACATCCATATCACCCCACGCCGTCATCGCTAATGTTCTTGGAATCGGTGTCGCACTCATATATAAAACATCAACATTCTCACCTTTTAAGCGGAGTTTTTGCCGTTGCTTCACTCCAAAGCGGTGCTGTTCATCAACAACAACACAGCCAAGTTTCGCAAAAACAACTGGATCTTCAATTAATGCATGCGTCCCAATTAAAATATCAATTTCACCCGCTGCTAAAGCAGCTAACAACTCGCGCCGCTGTTTCGTTTTTGTTGAACCAGTTAAAATTGCGACTTTTAAACTCGTCGTCCCAAAAAATTGTTGTAACGATTGATAATGTTGTTGCGCTAAAATTTCGGTCGGGGCCATCAGGGCCGTTTGAAATCCACTTGTCACCGCCCCTAACATCGCTAAGGCCGCAACAACCGTCTTCCCACTCCCAACATCGCCTTGTAACAAGCGGTTCATCAGCCAAGGTGCCTGTAAATCTGCCAAGATTTCTTGAACAACTTTTTGTTGGGCTTGAGTCAATTCAAATGGCAACTGTGCTTGAAAATTTTGCACTTGGACTAAGTCTAATTGTTTTGGCGCAGCTGGCTGTTCTTGTTTTTGAAATTGGCTCTTACTCGCTAATTTTAATTCAAATAAAAAGAATTCAGTATATTTCAGCGTCCGTTTCGCATGCTTCAACTCATTTGCCGTTTTAGGAAAATGAATCCAAGCAACGGCTTGCGCAAATGATAAGAGCTTGTACGCATGCATTTTTTCTTCAGGAATATAATTCGGCAGTTGCGCCCCGTAATGCATCAGTGCTTGCATGATAAGCTCACGAAAATAACTTTGCTTCATGCCAGCAGGGAGTGAATAAACAGGAACAAATTCAGCTAACTGTTCCGGTTGATACAATTTTATCTCATCTAATTGGATACTTTGACTTTTCGCCACATATTTTCCGGTAATCAATACTTCTTGGCCAACTTTAAATTGTTGGGCTAAATACGGCCGCCCAAACGCTTGGACACTGAAGGCAACACCTTGCATTTGGACAGTAAATTTTACTAAGACTTTCGCTCTTGGCCGACTAACAACCGCTGGACTAGCAATAGTACCAACAAGCGTAATTTTTTCACCATCAACATAGTCTTCAATCGGTGTTGGTGTGTAATCGCCATAACGATACGGAAAATGGGCTAATAAATCACCAATTGTCAGTAAACCAGCTTCATTGAGCCGTTGTTGGGTTTTCGGACCAACCCCACGCAACTGCGTCAATGGAATTGTGATCATCTGTTCCATAGCTTCACTCCTTTCATTTCTTTCACTATCGCAAAAAAAGCAAAACTTGTCAATTCGACACAATAAAAAAAGCTATTTTCAAACGAAAATAGCTTACTTTTTATTCTACTGCGATTAAGTAATGATATACTGGTTGACCACCGTGAACAACTTCAACTTCAACATCTTCAAATGTTTCCTCTAAATAGGCAACAATTGCATCTGTTTGTTCTTTTGTCGCTTCTTCACCTGTGAACAACGTTAATAATTCACTGTCTTCATCAATCATTGCTGTTGCTAACGTTTCAAATGCTGCTTGCAATTCTGGCGTTGATGCAACAATCGCTTTTTCGAAAATTCCCATGTAATCATTCGCACTGATTTCAAGACCATCAATACTTGTATCACGAACTGCATACGTGATTTGTCCAGTTTTTACATCAGTAATCCCTAAACTCATCATATTTGCATTTTGCGCCACATCACGATCAGCATGATATTTCATTAACGCTGACATTCCTTGAGGAATTGATTTTGTTAAAACAACTTCAACTGGAATATCAACAAGCGCTTTTACTTGTTCTGCTGCCATAATAATATTTCCATTATTTGGTAAAATAATAACTGCATCTGGTTGCATTTTTTCAATTGCATCGACGAAATCTTGTGTTGAAGGGTTCATCGTTTGACCACCTTCAATCACGTAATGACTTCCCATATCGCGGAACATTTTCGCAATTCCACTTCCAGCTGCAACTGAAATAATCGCCGTCCCCGAAACTTTTTTGATTTCTGGTTGGCGTTCAACAGCATCATTATTCTCAAATTGCTCTTGCATATTTTCTGACTTCAGTGTGATAAACTCACCTAATTTCGATGCTAAAGCAAAGACTTCAAATGGTGTTTCGGTATGAATATGAACTTTCATAATGTCTTCATCAGCAACAACAACAATTGAATTTCCATATTCTTCAAGTGCTGCATGGAATGTCACTTCATTGAATGCTTTTGGATTTTCTAAACGCACGATGAATTCCGTACAGAACCCAAATTCTTCACCACTGTGATCATCTTCGAAATCCCAAGTATTCACATTTTGGAATTGAACTGGTTCGTAAGTTGTAAACGTTGATTCACCTTTCAACTTCGCAACCATACCTTCAAAAATAATGACAAGTCCTTGACCACCACTATCAACAACACCAACTTCTTTTAAAATCGGTAATAATTCTGGTGTTTTCAATAACGACACTTTCGAAGCAGCTAATACTGCCTCCATGAAAGCGATAAAATCAGTATGTTGGAGCGCAAGTTGTTCGGCTGCATTTGCCGTATCTTTAATAACCGTCAAAATTGTCCCTTCAACTGGCTTCATTACTGCTTTATAGGCAACATCACGTCCATGACCTAACGCTGCTGCAAAAGTTGGGATATCACATGTTTTGTGATCTTCTAACCCTTTCGCAATTCCACGGAAAATTTGTGATAAGATAACACCAGAATTTCCGCGTGCACCCATAAGTAATCCACGTGATAATTTTTTGGCAACTTCACCAATATCATTTGTCGCTAGATGCTGAATATCTTTGGCACCTGAGCTTGTTGTTAAATTCATGTTTGTTCCTGTATCACCATCCGGAACCGGAAAGACGTTCAACGAGTTAACGAATTCAACATTATTCGCCAAATTTGCTGACCCTGCTAAGAACATCTCACGATAAAGATTTCCATCAATGAATGTATTTGACATTTTTTCTGCCTCCTTAGACGTTATCTGTTACGCGCACATCTTGAATGAAGACATTGACACTTCCTAATTGGAAATTTAATTTGTTTTCAACTTCATATTTTACACGATTTTGAATTGATGTTACGATTTCTGAAATTTTTACCCCATAGCTAAGAATCACATATAAATCAATGTGAATTGTGCCTTCTTCGTTTCGCACCAAGATTCCTCGTTGGTAGTTTTCACGACCAAGTAACTCAGCTAATCCGTCTTTGACTAATTGTTTTGATGCCATTCCAACAACACCATAACATTCAACAGTTGCTCCACCAGCAATTGATTGTACGACTGCTTCTGAAAAGCGGATTGTACCTAATTCATTTTCTAAAATAATCGCCATATGACAATTCCCTCCAATCTATTCATCGCTATTTTACCATAAAAAAAAACTTTTTCCTATGCCTTGATTATTTTTTTGATTTTTAATCAGTTCAGCAGGTTGTAAAATGACTAAAAGTGTGCTAAAATTTCTAATTGTGATTTAGATTTATATTTGTGATAGTGACTCTGAAAACTATATCGATGAAAATAGCCAATAAAGGAGGAACTCATATGTCACGTGTATGTTTCATTACAGGAAAAAAACCATCTACTGGTAACAAACGCTCACATGCAATGAACGCTTCAAAGCGTCGTTGGAACGTTAATCTTCAAAAGGTACGTATTCTTGTTGACGGGAAACCAAAAACAGTTTATGTATCAGCACGCGCTTTAAAATCTGGAAAGATCGAACGCGTTTAAGATTAATTGAGCACCATTGCTGTGTTGCAGCGATGATCATAATCTTATATAAAAAGGCACCTCGTGATTTGGGTGCCTTTTTTGTTTGAGCGGTGAACACGGTGCAACACCTAGGTTCTAAGGTTGCATCATGGGCGGCGACAGAAAAGTGAATAATGGTAGCATTCTGAGAATGCGGCCACCATTGTT
>JBOFQK010000025.1:0-3731 GCA_051660865.1 Culicoidibacterales bacterium
CAGCAATTTTTTCTGCTTCTTGCATCAGATAATCATCAACTTGCTGAAGTTGATCAATAAATTGGCGGACTTGTTTTGCAACTGTCGGATTTTCAGCTTGTAACAACGGTATCACGTGATGACGATAGCGATTACGTAAATAGGTATCCTTTTGATTAGAACTATCTTCACAAAAAGGAATTGCTTGTTGTTGACAATACTGATAAATCTCCACTTTTGTCCACGTATAAAATGGACGTAACAACCAATACTCATTCCGTTGTTCGCATGCTTGGAAAGGAATCACACCTTGTGGTGATGTTCCTCGGACAAGGCGCATTAACACAGTCTCTAGTAAATCATCATTATGATGCGCAAGTGCTAAGTATTTGCTATTGTGTAATTTTAGCTGCTGTTGCCAAATGAGATAGCGTTGCTCGCGTGCGAAGTTTTGAAAGTTACCACGATACGTTTGGAGCAATTCCGTTGAAATCGTTTCAATAATTACAAGACTCCCGATTTGCTTCCCAAAAGTTTGAATCATTTCAATTTCGGCTTGATTCTCACTTGGACGTTGCTGGTGATTAATATAGCAAGCAATGACCTGATATCCTTGTTGTACTAACCAATACCAAAGCGCCATCGAATCAGCACCACCGGAAACACCAACTAAGATTGAATCTGTTTTCGCAACCTTAATCATCATTGGCCTTGTGTTTGGTCAGTTTCAGCTCTACTAAAGAAAGCGAGGAACTTTTCTAACCAATTTTGTTCAGTTTCTGTTTGCGTTTTTTGTGGTGGATCAGGTAAAACGAGTAAAATTTCTCCAGGATTACTTAAAAAGTATTTCTCACGTGCATACTGTTGAATATAATTCGGATCTTCAGCTTTTTTGAGCTCAATTTCAAGGGTTGCCTGCTCATTCAATGCTATCTCATATTGATTTTGAATTTGCTGATACTTTTGTTGACTCTGCATATAGCCAATCACTTTTGGTAAACTCGCACCTACACAAAATAAAAATGTAAAGAAAGCAATGCCGACAACAATCAATTGTCGATTCGTCTTTTTCTTCATTTTTCGGCGTTGACTCGCATTCTTCTCTTGACGTTTCATCGTCATTTTACTCACCATCATCAACAAATTCCTGTTCAATTTGTTCAATGCGCTCTTGGCGAATTAATTCATACAGCATTGTTGCTTCGTCTTTTTTCACGTGATCTTTTAACATCATCACTTTTGCTTCAATTAATCGATTTCCATAGCGAATTTCAATCCGATCATCAACTTTCACAACAACACCTGGTTTTACCACTTTACCATTGATACTAACACGCTTCGCATCACATAATTGTTTTGCTAACGGCCGTCTTTTTACTAACCGTGATACTTTCAAATATTTATCTAATCTCATAACGTTCACCTTTCAAATCAAATATTTGTTGATTACTCTCTATTTTATCATGATTTTCAACTAATTAAATATCGTTTTAAAAAAACCGCACAGCTTTTATTCATCATTCACTGCGTGAATCAAGTTAACCTGAATGTGCGGTTGATTTGCCTTATTTTTGAGCTGGGATATAGATACTCATCAAATTATCTACGCCATCAAATTCATGATCAAGTTCATATAAATGAACTTGGCGTTTTTGTTGATTTTTTGTACCTGCACCACTCACTAAAGTTACAAAAGTTTCATCAGCTAATTTTTCCATCAAATCAAGTTTTAAATTTGAGGCAACAAATTGATCAAAAACTTGTGCAATAATTGTGTGGCAACGTGGTTGATACAATTCAATATCAAATCCGAGCGCATCAAACAACTGGAAACCTTCAATTGGATCAAATTGTAAAGCTGCAAACATTGGATCTAAGAAACTTTGTCCACCAATAACTTCAATCTCATCAGTGCGCTCAAGTAACAACTGAACTGCTAACTCTGCCAATAGTGGATGCCCTGGTGTTGCGTAAACTAAATCCGTTGTTTGCGCTAATGTTAAAATAGTAGTCGTAATTTCTTCATATACAGCAAGAAAATCAGTATGTTTTTCATATACTGCATCAAAACTTTGATACTTCATTCCTTTTTCTACAAGTGTTGCTACTACTGGATGTTGATCAGTTCGTAAATAAACTGGTAAATCTCCTAATAAATAATCAATTACGCCAACTGGTAATTGTCCGTAATCTCCTGGCCCTAAACCAACTACATAGATCATTTTTATTTCTCCTCTAACTTTTCAATTTGTTGTAAAATCGTCAAGAAAATTGCAATAATTTCCAACACTGGCGTCGTTTGTACTGAGGTCGTCAATTGAATGCGACCTTGTGGGACTTCTAAGCTAATTTGACGCTTAAATGGTTGCAAGACTTGATAGATTTGTTGTCTTGAATAAAGTTGACTTGCTCCAGCGCCAAATCGGACCGTAATTTTATTTCGTTGTTGACGAATAATATCAACTCCCACGCGTAGCGCTTGGTTCCGCAATAAAAATTGGTACATTAAATTTTCCACGACAGCTGGATATTTCCCAAAGCGATCTTCAAGTTCTTCGCGTACAGCAATAAAATCAGCTTCCGTTTTAATTTCACTTAAACGTTGATACATTTCAATTTTCAAAGCTTCATCATCAATGTACTCTTGGGGAATATAGGCATCTAAACCGAGTTGTAAATCAATCGGACTTTTTAAATACGCATTCGCTTCTTGTTTTTGTTCCGCATACAATGGACTTGAAAGTGTTAATCCTTTACTCTCAATCGCTTGACGCAATAGTTGATTATACATTTCGAATCCAACAGTATCCACAAATCCACTTTGATTTGCCCCTAACATATCACCCGCGCCACGGATTGCTAAATCACGCATCGCAATTTTAAAGCCACTCCCTAATTCAGTAAATTCTTTAATCGTATGCAGTCGCTTATCCGCTACTTCAGTTAAAATCTTTTTCCGTGGATACATTAAGTAAGCATACGCAATTTTATCACTTCGACCAACGCGGCCTCGTAATTGATATAACTGCGCTAAGCCCATTTTATCCGCATCACTAATTAATAAAGTATTGGCATTGGGAATATCAATTCCGGTTTCAATAATCGTTGTACTTACTAATACATCGTATTTTTTGGCAATAAAATCATTCATAATTTGTTCGAGTTGCTCACGACTCATCTGTCCGTGAGCATAGACAACTCGAGCTTCAGGTACGAGTTTTTTAATTCGCGTCGCACGCTGCTCGATTGTTTTGACCCGATTATACAAGTAAAAGACTTGGCCTTTGCGGGCTAATTCACGTTCAATCGCATCTCGTACAATTGAATCATGCTCTTCTAGTACATAAGTCTGAACCGGATAGCGATTGCGCGGCGCCGTTTCGAGCAATGACATCTCTCGCACGCCACTCAGTGACATTTGTAACGTTCGTGGAATTGGTGTTGCTGATAATGACAAAGCATCCACATTCGCGCGGAATTGTTTTAGCCGTTCTTTGTCTGCGACACCAAAGCGATGCTCTTCGTCAATAATAATTAACCCTAAATCGCGGAATTGAATATCTTGGCTCAACAAACGATGTGTCCCAATTACAAAATCACACCCACCGCTTGCAAGTAATTGCCGAGTTTTTTCTTGTTGCTTTGGCGTGACAAAACGACTCATCATCGCAATTGTAAAT
Source organism: Culicoidibacterales bacterium (assembly GCA_051660865.1). Taxonomy (GTDB): domain Bacteria; phylum Bacillota_I; class Bacilli_A; order Culicoidibacterales; family ZOR0006; genus ZOR0006. The sequence goes on from JBOFQK010000025.1 coordinate 3,660, forward strand.
GGTGTGTCTTTAAAACGTTCACAGGCACTTTCATAGTGTTGTTTCGCTAAAATCGTCGTTGGTGCTAGCATC
>JBOFQK010000026.1:0-5800 GCA_051660865.1 Culicoidibacterales bacterium
GCAATTAACCATTGCTCAATCGTCATCGGCGTTAACTTCATTAAAATGTTTGCTGGTGTAATTACTAACAGAACATTCATCACTAAACCGATCACAATCGCTAATACTAAGTTTTTATTTTCAAATGCACGATTTGAGAATACTGTTGTTCGCGGTAAACGAATACTTAATGAGTAGAATAATGGTGCTGTTGCTGTCACGAAGAATGTCATCGTTTGGGCAATATTAGTAGCACTATTATCAAAGTATGTCAAACCGATAAAGTATGTTGCAAGTGCTGTTAATCCAACAATAAGTGCTCCAGCAATTAAAGCTCCTGTCATCCCAGCAAAAATTGATTCACTTTTATGACGTGGTGTTTCTTTCATCACATCTGGACTACTAATATCCATACCCATTGGGATGGCAATTAATGATTCCACAATTAAGTTAATCCATAATACATGGACAGCAGCTAACGGATCACCAAGTCCAAGTAAAACCGCAATTAAAATAACTAATGCTTCCCCGAAAATTGTTGTTAAAACGAATAAGACCGCACGTTTAATTTTATTGTAAATATTTCGTCCTTCTTCAACTGCATTGACGATCGTCGCAAAGTTATCATCTGTTAAAATAATATCTGCTGCACCTTTCGCAACATCTGTTCCAGTAATTCCCATTGCAACCCCGACATCTGCCGCACTCAATGATGGCGCATCGTTCACACCATCACCAGTCATTGAAACGACAAGTTCATTTGCTTGTAACGCTTTGACAATTCTTACTTTATGTTCTGGCGAAACACGCGCGAAGACATTATAACGAGGAATAATACCAACTAGTTGTTCATCAGAATAAAGGTTCAATTCAGCACCTTCCATTGCTTGATCGATTGAATCAGCAATCCCTAATTCTTTCGCAATCGCAACTGCAGTAATTTTGTGATCCCCAGTAATCATTACTGTTTTAATTCCAGCTGATTTTGCCAAAGCAATTGCATCTTTTACTTCTTCACGCGGTGGATCAATCATCCCCACTAACCCAATAAAGACAAGATTTTCTTCTAACGGTTGAGTTTCATCATGTAATTTATAAGCAAAACCTAAAACCCGCAATGCTTGCTTTGATTTTTGTTCCGTTTCAGCCATAATTTTCGCATGATCTTCTGCCGTTAATTCACGAATTTGGCCATTTTCAATAATCCGTGTTGTCCGTTTTAAAATTTGATCAACGCCACCTTTAGTAAATACAAAGTTTTGTTCATCAATCGTATTGACCGTTGACATCATTTTTCGATCTGAATCAAATGGTAATTCATCAATCCGAACATATTGTGAACGAACTTGATTTTCAGGTTGATTAAATTTACGACCTAAATCAATTAACGCAATTTCCGTTGGATCACCAATTTCACCATGATCAGTAATTTCAGCATCACTACATAAAATCATCGCCTGTAATAGTAATTGATTTTCAGGAATATTAATGTCTAGTGCTTCAACCATTCCACTTGTTGCATTCGCATAATATTCAGTAACCGTCATCCGATTTTGTGTTAATGTTCCAGTTTTATCTGAACAAATCACATTTACTGAACCTAATGTTTCTACTGAAGGTAATTTTTTGACAATTGCATGTTTTTTTGCCATTTGTCCTACCCCAAGGGCCAAAATAATCGAAACAATGACTGGTAAACTTTCTGGAATGACCGCAACTCCAACCGCACTAGCCGTAATTAACGCATCTTTCCAATCATTAAACGTCCCGTGAATAAAGACATCAATACAGAAAAGGGTTACTGCTAAGACAAATGCAATAATCGCAATAATTTTACTCAAGCTCGCTAATCGCACTTGTAATGGTGTTTCGCCATCTTCTTGTTGCGTCATTAAATCAGCAATTTTTCCGATTTCTGTTTTTACACCAGTACCAGTAACAACTCCTAGCCCGCGCCCATTTGTCACTAATGTCGACATAAAAGCCATATTAACTTGATCACCGAGGGCAACTTCTTCATTCGTAATCACTTCAGTTTGTTTTTCAACTGGCACTGATTCTCCCGTTAAAGCTGATTCATTGATTTGCAAATTACTCGCCTCAACAATCCGCATATCTGCTGGCACAAATCGTCCAGCGTCAAGGACAATAATATCTCCAACTACAATATCTGCTGAATCAATTTCCATTGTTTGACCATCACGTCTAACATATGCTTTTGGTGCTGCCATTTGTTTTAAAGCCGCTAGTGATTTGCGGGCCTTTGCTTGCTGAACCGTATCAATAATTGCATTAAAGATGACAATTACTGCAATAATAATTGTTTCTTTCCATTCACCAATTAAAAAAGAAATAATTGCAACTGCAATTAAAATTAATGTTAATGGCTCCTTAAATTGCCCCAAAAATACAAGCCAAATTGGTGTTTGTTTTTCTTCTGGCAACTCATTCGCCCCATATTTTTCTAAGTTAGCTTTTACTTGCTCTTTTGTGAGCCCCGTTTCCAGATTGACATCCAAACTTACGATGACATCTTCTGGCTTTTGATCATAAAAATTATTCATGTATCTCGTACCTCTCTTCCAAAATTAGATGTTGCTACAATTATAATCGACATTTTCATCCAAAACAATGCCTTTTTCATTATTGCCAAACAAACAAAATTTAAAAATACCAACCCTAATTACGAGTTGGTATTATTTAAAATACGTAATTGCTTATCTTTTTGCCTTTAAAGCTTGCTCATACTGATCTGCGCCAATTATTTGCGGCATCCGGAAATGAGTCATGAAATAAGCGATCAACAAGAGAATAATCATCCCAAATGATTGAATTGTCAGTAATACCGCAATATCTTGGGTAAAGAAAGCGACTCCAACCGCTAACATCGTTGGCAATCCTGTCGCCATTAACACCATTGCAAACGCTTCTTTAAAACTCGCAATTTCAACTAGGCGACTAAATTTCATCATATACAAAATGAGTGCGACAAAACCAAGATAAATCCCGATTGTCATCAAAAGCATCGTCACAACCGCCGCCATTAAAACTGGAACAACGACTGGACGATATTGCGAATACCAGAGCTCGCCAATCCCACTCTTCACTTCATCTACCGTTGTGACAGCTAATCGTTCAATTCCGTTTGGATACTGGATTCGGAAACCAACACCATTTTCATCAGTTAAAATCAATTCGTTACTCATAAATAAAATCGTATTCTCTGCTTGAGAAACTTGAAGATTATTTCCTTCACCATTAATTGTATAGTCTTTCGTTGGGTTAATGGCAACAATTCCTTTGTCACTGATCACTTCACTTGTAGGACATTGCAGTGTTGCTTGTGTAAACGTACAAGCTTCAAGCTGTGTTTGCGTTGCTTCACTCACAAGTTCAATTGCATTAGGAATAAACATTGCCAAATTAAATGATGTCATATTTAAAAAGATTAAACTAATTGGGACAAATGTGAATGCAATCGTAAAACATAACAACATCACTAATTTAGGCCAACTATAGCGATCGCGCCATTGATAAATTTTTGCCGGTTGGACAAAACTTACAAAATAATTTGTAGGGAATTTCATTTCCATATTTTTTACCTCTTTATCTCATCTGATTAACACTTAGGTGTCAAAATCTAACCCACCGATATCAAGTGGCTTCTTTTTTACTCTATCAATTTTTCTTATCAAAGTCTAGTTGTTACCGTTACCATTAAAAATTGCCTCGTATTTTTTTCATAATAAAAACAAGTTTGTTACCAAACTTGTTTTTGTCCTTATTTAAGAAGATAAACATTTGCCTCATATGGTCGTAAACTTATTGTTCCTAATTGCTTTGAGACCTCAGGATAATTTTGAACGATAATCTCCGCAACTTCTCCCGCTAAAGTCACTGTCTTTGGTGTTTCAAAGAAGTTCGCAACGACAAGTAAAGTTTGTTCCCCATAAGTACGTGTATAAGCAAAAATTGCATCATCTTCTGGAAGAAGTAACGTTGTTTTTCCATAAGTCAATAAGTCACTATAGCTTGATTTTGTACGTAAATAAATTAAACGTTGATAATGATAGAAAATTGAATTAGGATCAGCTAGATTCGCGGCAACATTGATTGTTTGGTAATTTTCATTGACACCAATCCACGGTTTTACTTGGCTAAATCCACCATTCTCACTTGTGTCCCATTGCATCGGTGTCCGAGCATTATCACGTGAGCGTGCATGAATCATCGCCATTGCTTCTTCATGGCTGACCTTCCCAGTGGCGAGTGCTTCGCGATAAAATGTTTGAATTTCGACATCACGATAATCAGTCAACTGTGGAAAAGCAACATTCGTCATCCCAATTTCTTCACCTTGTAAAATATAAGGAGTTCCCCATAAGCAATATAACAGTGTTGCTAACATTTTTGCACTTTCTTGATGGTACTGTTCGCAGTTTCCATACCGTGATACAACCCGTGGGACATCATGATTATTCCAATACAGTGTATTCCATCCTTTGCCATACAAACCATCTTGCCACTTCATCCAAACGCGCTTTATTTCTTGTAAATCAGGGCGTTTCTGCGTCCATTTTGGTGGTACTGCTGGATTTAAGTTCGGATCAATATCAAAACTAATTGCTTCAAATGTAATAATCATATTGAATTCTTCACGTTCAGGTGCAGTATATTTTAAGGCCTCTTCAATTGTCGCACTTGCTGCCTCGCCAACCGTCATGATTTCTTTATTTGCCAATACTGCTCGATAGAATTCTTGGCAATAGTCATGGACTAATGGTCGATTAGCATAGTACTGCTCAGCCATCACATATGGACGCCCACCAGGATTGTATGCCTGTGGATATGTCAGATCTTTATCAATATGAACAACTGCATCGATACGGAAGCCATCGACACCTTTTTCAGACCAGAAATTAGCAATCTCATACATTTCTTGTCGTAATTTTGAACTCGACCAATTTAAATCAGGCATTTTCCGACTAAATAAGTGTAAGTAGTACTCTTGTGTCTGTTGATCTTGTTCCCAAAGACTACCACCAAAAAATGATTCCCAATTCGTCGGTTCTTTTCCTTCAAAACCTTTCGCCCATAAATAATAATCCCGATATGGATTATCTAGACTTTTACGCGCTTCAATAAACCACGGGTGCTCATCCGATGTATGATTTAAGACTAAATCCATTACTAGGCGAATGTTATTGGCTTTTAATACTGCGACTAATTCATCAAAATCAGCCATCGTCCCAAAATCAGCCATAATCCCACGAAAATCACTAATATCATAACCATTATCATCATTAGGTGAACTAAAAATTGGATTAAGCCAAATTGTGTTAATCCCTAATTGGACTAAATAATCAACCTTCTCAATAATTCCACGTAAATCACCAATCCCATCTTGATTACTATCTTTAAAACTTCGCGGATAAATTTGATAAACTACCGCTTTATGCCACCATTTTGGTTCCATATTTTTTCCCCTTTATTCCCTTTTTTTCTTCTAATTAAATGTATCATCTTTCATCAGTGACAACAATCTTTCTTCTAATGTTACCGCTAACACTTTTCTCTTGCTATCTATTTAAAAAGTTGTACAATAAAGTTACATTCTATGAAAGAGGTGCTTCATAATGAGATTTACGACAAATGAAGTAGATACATTTTCACTTTTTGAAGACAAAGCACTCGTTGGTACGATTACCTTTAGCGTTGATTTAATCCACAACGTTATTATTATCGAACATGTTGAAATCGATGCACAATTCCAACATAAAGGCTTTGGTGAACTCCTGATGCATACCTTTCTCGCCCAGTT
>JBOFQK010000027.1:0-2039 GCA_051660865.1 Culicoidibacterales bacterium
TGTCACGTCATCTGCACTAATTGTTGGAATTTTATTCATCCCGACTAGTTTGGCATTGACTGTCACAAGACGCGTTTTTGTCGCACTTGCGCCAGCACTATCCGTAACTTTGTACGTTACTGTGTACACTCCCGCTTGGCTCATGTCAACATTACTACTAATCACTTCGATAAACTCTGTTAAGTTTCCATCTTCAGCATCCATTGCGCTTACACCTGTCAGTGGATCAAATGCATCGCCGACTGTTAATGTCACGTCATCTGCACTAATTGTTGGAATTTTATTCATCCCGACTAGTTTGGCATTGACTGTCACAAGGCGCGTTTTTGTCGCACTTGCGCCAGCACTATCCGTAACTTTGTACGTTACTGTGTACACTCCCGCTTGGTTCATGTCAACATTACTACTAATTACTTCGATAAGCTCCGTTAAGTCACCATCTTCAGCATCGATTGCCGTTACACCTGCCAATGGATCAAATGCATCGCCGACTGTTAATGTCACGTCATTTGCACTAATCGTTGGAATTTTATTCATCCCGACTAATTTGGCATTGACTGTCACAAGACGCGTTTTCGTCGCACTTGCGCCAGCTTTATCCGTAACTTTGTATGTTACTGTGTACACTCCCGCTTGGCTCATGTCAACATTACTACTAATCACTTCGATAAACTCTGTTAAGTTTCCATCTTCAGCATCGATTGCGCTTACACCTGTCAGTGGATCAAATGCATCTCCGACTGTTAATGTCACATCATTTGCACTAATCGTTGGCGCTTTATTAATATCAACTGGTTTTGGATTGATCGTCACGACACGTTCAACATATGTTGTCGCCCCATGACTATCCGTCACACGGTAACCGAGGCGATAGTTGCCAACCACATTGACATTGACACTTCCAGTCACGCTCACTTGTTCAAGACTGATTGGTCCATCTTCTTCATCAGTGACACTGACACCTGCGAGTGGATCAAACGCTGTCCCAACTGGGAGGGCAACGGCTTCAATGCCATGGAAGACCGGCTTCGCATTGGCTTTAACAACAATCGTCATCACGACTTCACTAGAATTGCCATCACGGTCAGTCGCGCTAAAGGTTAACGTATACGTTCCAGCGGTCGTATTATCGAAGTTACCAGTAATCGTGACTGGTAATTCGTCCCCTTTTTCATCCGTTGCTTTGACGTTCGCTTTTGGATCAAAGGCTTCACCTTCAATAATTTCCACATTTGTTGCCACGCCAGTAATTACTGGTGCTTGTGTAAATGGTGTTCTGACCACTGCAACTTGAATCGTTAACGTTGTTGATTCGTTTGCCTTATCTGTCACTGTATACGTAATTGTCTGTTCGCCAACTTTAGTCGTATCAATTTTTGCAGGTGAGGCAACAACTGTGACATCGTCACCATCTTCAGCATCAAAAGCAACAATTTGGCCAGTTTCGACTAGTGACATCGGATCAAAATTTGCACCTTCGTCAATAAACGTACTTGCTGTTCGTTGATCTTCAATTGTTGGTTTCGTATTTAATGTCATATTCGCGTTACTAATCGCGACATTGATTTGTTCTTGGGCTTGATTTTCAACGACTAATTGAACTTGAGCCTCACTGAACTTTACCGTTCCGACCTGACCTTCAGGTGCTTGGAAAGGAATCGTTCCAATGACGAGTTCATCTCCATTTTTGGCTAACGCCGTCGCTGAGGTCATCACAATTGTTAATTCTTTTGTCGTTTCATCATAAGTTGTCGTTAATAATTGTTCCGGCGTTGACGTTAACGCTGACAAATCTGGTTGAGCGTTGCTATCTAATTTGACTGTTAATTGTAACCCTTGCACAATTTCATCAACTTGATCAATCGCCAAATACAATTCGGTTGTTGTTGGTTGTTCAACAATTAATTGCATCGTTTCCGCGACCGGTGTTGGCTGCGCCTCACTTTTCCCGATAAATGGCGTCATCACGCCAACACTGGCAATTGCCGCAATTGGGATGATTAACTGCTTTTTAGTTCGTTTCTTCATTTGCTTGCTCC
>JBOFQK010000028.1:0-1495 GCA_051660865.1 Culicoidibacterales bacterium
CGAATACAGGGCTTGGAGTCTTTTGGGCTTTTTTCAAGCCCTTTTTAACAATCGCAATTTTTTGGTTTGTATTCTCAGTAGGACTGAAAAGTGCACCAGTTGAAGGTGTACCCTTTATTTTATGGTTAATCGCAGGAAATATTCCTTGGTTCTATTTAGGAGATGTTTACGTTGACGGCGCGATGTCAATTCGCGGGCAACAGCATTTAGTGAAAAAAATTGTTTTTCCGACAGAATTATTACCAACAATTAAAGTTTTTAAAGGTTTGTACACTCACTTATTCTTAATTGGAATTATGTGTATTTTCTTTGTACTTTATGGATATCAGCCAACAATTTATTGGCTACAAATTATTTACTATGTTTTTGCGAGTATTATGTTTATGATTGCTCTTTCAAAAGTAACGTCCGTGTTAGTTGTGGTTTCTGCTGATATTGGACAACTAATTATGTCATTATCACAGTTTTTATTTTGGTTAACACCAATTATCTGGAATATTCAAATTGTTTCGAATTCAACATTGCAATTTATTCTTGGTTTAAATCCTTTCGCATATATTGTTCAAGGATTCCGTAATAGTTTGATTTATCAGACAAGTATTTTTGCGGATATGGGTCACTTCTTTGCGTTTTGGGCTATTTGTGCAGCTCTTTGGTTACTGGGGAATCGTTTAATGAAGAAATTCCAAGCAGATTTCTCAGATATGATTTAATAAGGAGAATAAAATGAATGATATTTCAATGAAAATAGAACATGTTGATAAAGCATATAAAGTCTACGATAGTGAACGAGAGCGATTAAAGTCGTTATTTACAAATCAAAAGCCAAAAACATTTCAAGCGTTAAAAGATATTAATTTTACACTTCATCGTGGAGAAGTATTGGGTATTCTAGGACATAATGGTGCTGGGAAATCAACATTGTTAAAGTTAATTTCTGGAGTCAGTCAACCAACACATGGTGAAATTCAAGTTGAAGGACGCATGGCATCGTTGCTTGAATTGGGGGTTGGATTTGATCCTAACTTGACAGGATTAGAAAATATTGCATTTTATGCGAAAATCAATGGATTTCCTAAAGAATATGTCTTAGATAAGCAACAAGAAATTATTGATTTTGCAGATATTGGAGAATTCATCCATGCACCTGTAAAAACGTATTCAAGTGGAATGTTTGCCCGACTGGCATTTTCAACGACTTTGTTGTTTGAACCAGATATTTTGTTAGTTGATGAAATTCTTTCAGTTGGTGATTCGCGGTTTCAATTGAAATCATTCAAAAAAATGATGGAATATAAAGAGCGCGGGACGACAATCATTCTGGTTTCACATAGTATTGACTCGATTTTCAATTTTTGTGATAAGGGTCTATGGTTAGATCATGGGCAACAAAAAATGTTTGGTGATGTTCGTGATGTCGTATTCCAATATGAAAAATTCATGGAAGGTCAAAAAATGATGGCATCAATTGACCATGTACAAGCAGATGAAAATA
>JBOFQK010000029.1:0-12952 GCA_051660865.1 Culicoidibacterales bacterium
CACATTGTCCCAAGCTCTTTCCACATGAAAGGAATCGCATCTAAACGAATAATTTCGACTCCAGTATTCGCCAAAAATAGTAAAATATCGACAATTTCATTGAAGACACGCGGATTATAGAAGTTTAAGTCCCACTGGAATTCACTGAAAGACGTAAAGACATATTTTTGTAATTCAGTATAGTACGTAAAATTCCCTGGATAAAGGTCTGGTAAGACTTCCGGCACGGTTTCATTATACCAATTTGGTTGTTCCGGTGTGTCATACATTAAGTACATGTGCTGATATGTTGGATCACCAGCCAAAGCTTTTTGCGCCCATTCATGTTCTTTGGCTGTATGGTTAACCACAAAATCAATACAGACTGAGATTCCGGCTTGTTTTAACGCTTTAATTGCTGCGCGGAAATCCGCCATTGTCCCTAATACATCATTGATTTCACGATAGTTTTCCACCGCATACCCACCATCACTGTTTCCTGAACGTGGCTTCAACAATGGCATCAAGTGCACATATGTGACACCTAAATCTTGTAAGTACGGAATTTGCTTTTTCAGTTCTTTGAGATTATTAGCAAATAAATCAACATAAAATACCGTTCCAACCATTTGTTCTGACATGTACCAGTCATGCGGTTTTTGGTCTAAGTCAGCAAATTTTTGCTGACGAATTTTACGTGCTGCTGTCATTTTTGCCGTTAAGTCAGCAAAATCGGCTTCTTGAGCACCAAATGGTCCATAAAACTGTTGATATAAGTGTTGGATTGTGTGTAATTGTTCCATAAATTTGTCCCCTTTATTTAAAAAAGAGTAGGTCAGTGACCTACTCTAAAATAGTTGTTTGTGCGGTTTGGTCGCGCTTATTTTTGGTATTTCGCATTTAACAATGCCACAGTTAAGTCATTTGTATCTTGAACGACTAGGTGTGCTCCGGCTTGTTCCATTTGCTCCGGTGTTCCCACCCCAACAGCAAACATCCCAGCGTCTAAGACACCACGAATCCCCGCAACAGCATCTTCAACACCAATACTAAATTTCGGATCAGCTCCAACAGCTTCAGCGCCACGAACGAAGATATCTGGTGCTGGTTTCCCGTTTGGTACTTCATCTGGATCCACAACATAATCAAATAATGTGGTAATTCCTAAGGCATCTAAAATCATTGGTGCATTTTTTGAAGCCGATGCTAAGGCGATTTTCGTTCCTTGAGCACGTAATTGGGTTAATAACGTTTCAATCCCTGGGAAGATATCGCTTGGTGACATATCGGCTAATAAAGCCACATACTCAACATTTTTTTGATCAGCTAAAACTGCTTTTTCTTCAGCCGTATACTTTTCAGCAACGCCACCTTTGACTAAGATTTTCTCTAAGCTTTCCATCCGGCTAATTCCTTTGAGTTCCTCATTGAAAGCTTCATCAAAAGCGATTCCTAACTTGTTAGCTAAGTTACGCCATGCTAAGAAGTGATAATGTGCTGTGTCGGTAATTACTCCGTCTAAATCAAATACAACTGATTGATACTTTGTCATTTTAATTCACCTGTTCATTCCCCTTGAATAAACATTCCCTTTTCTTTTTTTTAGTGATGAAGCTGGTTCTGCACACGATTTTTTCAGTGGCAGAATTGCTTACCTTGGATACTTCTTCGTGTAAGCACCGCAGTCAGGCACTCTTTTTTTGTGACGTGCTTCTGCCTACAACTTCTTCGCCAAGCTCATCAGGGCTATTTTTTCCTTTTTTTGTGCCAAAATAGTCCTGATTACCACTTGGGCTCCAGAAGTTGTTTCAACCTGTTATTCCTTGCTGTTGAACCGGCTCCAGGCACTCTTTTTTTTGTGACGTGCTTCCTGCTAGTAGGCTGGTCACATCGTAAACACTGATTGCGCGACCTCAGTTCGCTATCAGTGTTCACTTATGTGACTCTCGCCTCCTTGCTTACCTTGGATACTTCTTCGTGTAAGCACCGCAGTCAGGCACTCTTTTTTTATTTGACTCCTGATGATTGGTCATTTGTGTTAATGAAATACTTATTCAAGAATAGATAAGCAATAAAGATTGGTACGATGGAAACGAGTGCTCCTGCCATGATCACATTCCATGCTGTGACATTTTGGAAACTCTTTGCCAAAGCATTTAACCCTTGAGTTAACATATACTTATCTTGACTTGAAATATAGAGTAATGGCTTCATGAATTCATTCCATACGCCGATAAAAATGAAGATTGCTTGTGTTGCTAAAGCAGGTTTTGCTGTTGGTAACACAATTTTGAAAAATGTTTGAATTTTATTTAACCCATCAACTGAAGCAGCTTCTTCAATATCTTTTGGGAAATTCACAAAGAATTGTCGCATTAAGAAGATATACGAAATGTTCACTGCTGATGTCAAAATCAAGGCTGCATGGGTATTAATTAATCCTAACTTTGAAACAATAATGTACGTTGGAATCATCGTCACCTGACTTGGCACCATAATTAATGCCATCAACAATGCAAAGATACCTTCGCGACCTTTGAAGTTGATTCGTGCAAGTGAATACCCTGCCATTGTATTGAAAATCAAATTGACAATCATCACAATGAATGCAACAAACGTTGAATTCATCACCCAAAGTGGTAACTTCGATTCGAAAATCGTTTTATATGCATCCAGGGTAATCGCATTTGGAAGGATCGTATTCCCAGCGGCAATTTCTGCTTGCGGTTTTAATGATGTTAAAATTGTCCAAATAAAAGGTATTAATGTAATCAGACAGTAAGTAATTAAGAGGGTATAAATGATAATTTTACCATAGTCAATTTTACGTTGCTTTTTCATCTTCTTTCCTCCTAACCATTCACTTCATCTGACTTCATGATTTTTCTTACTGCATACGAAACAGTGAAAATAATCAGTGCTAAGATAAAGGCTAAAGCTGATGCACGCCCCATATCATTACTATTGAATGCCAGTTGATAAATATATAATGTGAACGTCAACGTTGAATTCATCGGTCCACCATCACCACCGGACATAATATATGCCTGGTCGAAAATTTGGAAACAACCAATGACTCCCATTGTGATGACATAAAAGGTAATTGGTGCCAACTGTGGAACTGTAATTGAGATAAATTTCCGGACATTTCCAGCTCCATCAATTGAGGCTGCTTCATACAAGGACTGCGGAACATCTTGGAGTGCTGAGAGAAAAACAATTAAGAACGTTGGAATTGTTGAGAAAATATTCATTGTCATAATCACACCTAACGCCAATTGTGGATCAGTTAAAAAGTTTAATTGCATTCCTGTGATATCAAAAATCATTTGCGTGACAAGTCCGCTATTATTGTTGAATAACCACATAAAGATTAACGTCATCGCTGCTGAAGATGTTAAAGTCGGAATAAATAAAATCCCTAAAATACTACTTTTAAATTTAATTTTACTATTAATTAAAACCGCAAGGATCATTGCTCCAATTGTTTGTAATGGTACAACAATTGCAACATACTTAGCAGTATTCGTAAATGCCGCCCAGAATTTTGGATCTTCTAATATTTTTGCGAAGTTACCTAACCCAATAAAATTCCACGTATCCGATAACAAATCGACTTTAAAGAACATCATGATAAAGGCTGCAATAATCGGAATTATTGTGAAAATTGTAATTATTAGTAAGGCTGGGGACATGAACGAGTACCCTTGAACATTCTGGTAACCATTCCGTTTTTTTTGTAATTTCATCTCTGTTTCACTCCACTCTGTTTTTTACAAATTTGTTGTGATTGTTTGACCGGCCACAATTGTTTGTTGTGTTCCCACAAGTTCAAGTGTTACTGCTTGTGAACCTGTATTAGTAATGGTTACTGCTGTTTGTGAGATTACTAAGTTTAATACTTGCCCTTGCCAGTGGATTGTGAAGTTTAATTCGTTCCAATTTGTTGGTAATTTAGGTTGAACACGTAATTTTCCACCAAGCATCCGGACACCAGCAAACCCCATCACAACACATTGCCAAATTCCACCAAGTGAAGCGGCATGAATTCCGTGATCTGATGTATTCATTGCTGGACCTAAATCGATTGCAGCAGCACGTGAGAAGAGTTCATAAGCTAATTTTGGATCATTTAAATCATTCGCTAAAATACAGTGTGTTGATAATGATAACGATGAATCGTGTAATGTTTTTGGCTCATAGTAGTTATAATTCGCTAATTTCACTTCTTGGCTAAATTTATCTTCTAATAAGAAGAAGAGCGCCATGATATCGGCTTGTTTTGAAACTTGAATTTCATTGACTTGATCAAGACTATATTCTAAGAACATTGATCCAACTTTCGTTTGGTTTTTATATTTCGTTAAATCAATGATTTCTTTTGTTAAGTACGTATCATCTTGCGGTACGATTAATGCTTCATTTGGTTGTGGTAAATAAATTTTCCCAACGCGTTCTTGCCATAAAGCCATTGATGCTTCTAAACCTAATTTTTCGTTTAAGGCTGCAAATAAGGCTGGTTTTTCATTTTTTACGACTTCATAGTATTCCATTGCTAATTCGATATTGTGGTAAGCCATATGGTTTGTGAACGCATTGTTATTGACATGTTCTTTATACTCATCAGGACCGATCACATTATTGATACCATATTGTTGTTTCTCTTCATTCCACTCTAAACGACTAATCCAGAAGCGGGCTGTATCAAATAACATTTCGTATCCATAGTCATCCATGAAAGCTTGGTCACCTGTGATCATGTAGTATTGCCATACCGCATTTGCGATATCAGAAGTGATATGTTGCTCAATGAATCCTGACCAAATTTTCGTTTGTTTCCCTGTGATAACATCAACTGCTCCCCAAACTGGTGTGACTTCACCATCTGTTGGCCATGCTGCTTCCCACGGATACATTGCTCCTTCATAACCATTTTCAGCAGCTTTTTTACGTGCCCCAACTAATCCTTTGTAGCGGTATTCTAATAATGAACGTGCTGTTTCTGGATTTGTGTAGATAAAGTATGGCAAGATGAAGACTTCTGTATCCCAGAATGAGTGTCCTTTATAGCCTTCGCCACTTAACCCTTTCGCACCGATTCCCATACGTGAATCGTGAGCTGGTGTCATCACTGTTAAATGATATTGCGCAAAGCGAATTGCTAATTGATCGAATGTTTCTGGGGCATCAATCATGATTGGCGCTTGTTCCCAAACCTGTGCATTCCACGCTTGTACATGCTCAGTACGTAATGTTTCGATTCCTGCTGCTTCTGCTGCTTGTAAGTCGTGTAAAGCAACTTGTGTTAAATCTGCTAAGTTTGTTGTTTGATTTGTTAAATCACGGCTTGTGTGAATTGTTGATAATTTTTCAAACTGGAATGTTTTTCCTGCTGGAATAGTGGCCGCATATGTTAACCATACTTTACGACGATCCATATCCATCCGTCCTTGTTCAACTTCAACACCATCAACATGAATGTTATGACATGTTGTCACGACGATATCGATTTTTGACTCAGTTGTTGTTTGCACTAATTGAATAAATTTTTTATCGTAGATTCGACGTTCACCTTCACTGAAGTGTTGTGATCCCGTATTTGACATTTGTGCATTGATTCCTGATAAAACTTCAAAATCAATTGCGTCTGTTAATGGTGTCACTGTCATTGTGTTAGCAATTAAATGTTTATTTGCTAATGAGATGAAGCGGTTAAATTCAAAACGAATTGCTTTTCCTGCTGGTGACGTCCAGATGAATGAACGTGTTAATTGTGCAGTTTTCACATTTAACTCACGAACATATTCTTTCACTTGACCAAATTCAAGTGAGAAGCGCTCACCGTCAACTTTGATCGTTAAACCAATCACATCAGCAACATTCGGTAACTCTGTTACTTCATGCTCATCAAATTTATTGAATGTTCCAGCAACGAAGGTATCACGAACTTCACCAACGTATGTTTCTTCAGTTGCTGAACGCATCCCCATGTACCCATTCCCCAAGCACATAATCGCTTCGCATTTTCCTAAGTGTTTTGTTGAAAATTCCGTCTCTGCTACAATCCAATTTTCAAATTCGCCTGTTCCACGTGTGTAATTCATCATAATTTTTCTTCTCCCTTTTTTCCCTCTTTATATAATTTCCGAAAACGTTTTAGGAAAGCGTTTTAAGAAAAGGTTTTTCAAAAAACCTTTCTCACTTTCTATTCATAATTAATTCTTATTATATAATTGAGTTTATACCGAAAACGTTTTAGTCACTCGCAAAATAATAATCAACCCTTCTGAGTTGATAGTTATTTCTTTTTAATTTAAGTGCTTTTGGAAACCGTTTTCCTTACATTTATGATTGTACTACATTAACACTTTCCCTGTCAACAAGTTTATACGTTAAAAATTTATGTCTTCCTTTTTTGGTTGTTTCGATTAATTCAATCAACATTTTACATGCTTCACTTCCAAACAAATGGAAGTCTTGGTGAATCGTTGTCAGCTTGGGTGTCACATAGCGTGCTAAATCAATATCATCAAAGCCAACAATTGAAAGTTGTTCTGGAATTTTGACCCCGAGTTCATGACAACGTTGGATAAAACCAATTGCCATCAAATCACTCATGCAAAAAACCGCCGTTACTTGTGGGTTCACTTTTAAATATCGTTCTGCTAATTGATAAGCTTCTTTTTCCGAAAAATTAGCAATCATCATTGCTTCAGGACGAATTGGTAATTTTGCCGCTTTCAGTGCTTGTTGGTATCCTAGTTCTCGTTCCTGTGTTACAACAGCTAAGTGATTCCCACCAATTAAGCCAATCTCTTGATGTCCTTTTAAGATCAGACTTTCAACTAAAGTTTTTGCTGCTTTGACATTGTCAATTCCCAAACTAGAAACTTTTTTCCCAACGACATTCGTATCAATAATGACACACGGAATGTCACTATTAATAATTTCTTGCAAATAACGATCAGTCGTCCGAATTCCATGAATTATTACACCAGCAACATTGCGTTCCCGACAAAATTGATAATACGACCGCGATTGTTGTTGCGCTTGTGTCGTTGTGAAGACGACAAGTTCATATTCTTCTTTAGCTATTTGAGCAAATGCGCCTTGCATCAGTCGAAAAGCAACGCTATCTTGGCTATTCGCATCTTCAAAATTGGAAAATAAAAAGGCAATTGTTTTTGTTTTCTTTTGTGACAGACTTTTGGCAATCACATTCGGAGCATAATTTAGCTCTTTTGCTGCCAATAAAATTTTTTGTTTCGTTTTTTCACTGATATCACTGTACTCATTAAATGCTTTTGAGACCGAAGATACCGATACACCAGCTAACTTTGCTACATCATGAATTGAAGCCATTCATTCACTTCCTTTTCGTTTTAATATTCACATTGTATTATAACAACTTTTAAACCAAAAAGAAAAGAAAAAACCGAAAACGCTCACACATTTTCAGTTTTTTCCATTTTAGTTCATTTACACATTGAGTTTGCGTGTTTAATTCTATTCTTAGTTCACTTTGATAATCAGCGCTTGATATGGCTGTAATCTTAGTGTTCGCTGTATCATCAATACTTCTGGATAATTATTGCTTAGCACCGTCTCAATGGTATATTCACGTGGTACTTGTACTTCTGACGTTTCACCATAAAAATTGCAAATTACAAGCAATCGTTCGTCAGCAAACTCACGAAGATACCCATATATCTGGGGATGGTCTGGCAAGATTGGTTGGAACGAACCTTCACTAATCGCTTGTGAGTGCTTACGTAACTGAATCAACTGTTGATAAAAGTAAAAAATTGATTGTGGTTGGTTGAGGACTTTTTCCGCATTAATTGTTTGATAATTATTAATTACCGGCAACCATGGTATCCCTGTCGTAAATCCGGCATGCTCACTTGCATCCCACTGCATTGGTGTTCTAGCATTATCACGAGACTTCGCGCGTAAAATCGCAAGTGCTTCCTCACGTGTTTTCCCTTTTTGTTGTAGATTTTCATATGCATTCAAGGCTTCGACATCACGGTATTGTTCAATTGACTCGTAATAAGCATTTGTCATTCCAAGTTCTTCACCTTGGTAGATGTACGGCGTTCCTTGCATGGCATGAATCGCTGTTGCAAGCATCGTTGCTGATTCATATGGATAATTTTGATCGTCCCCAAAGCGGGAAATCGCACGTGGTTGATCGTGGTTACACCAAAACAATGCATTCCACCCATTTCCAGCTTGCATTCCAAGTTGCCAATCATAAAATATTTTTTTTAACTGCTGAAAATCAAAAGGCGCAATAGCCCACTTCTCACCATTAGGATAATCAACTTTTAAATGATGAAAATTAAAGGTCATTAATAATTCGTGATTTTCTGGATTGGTATAGCGTTGACAGTGCTCAATTGTTGTTGATGACATCTCACCAACAGTAAAAGTTTCCTGATAATGCGCGAAAACTTCACGATTCATTTCACGTAAATATTCATGAATTTTCGGTCCATCTGTATAAAACTTACGCCCATCAGCCATTGGATTTATCAAGGTATCGTTTGGGAAAGTCTGATCTTTTGACAAGAGATTGACAACATCTAATCGGAACCCAGCAATGCCTTTTTGTAACCAAAAGTGCATCATTTCGTAAATTGCTGCTCGCAGTTTGGGGTTTTCCCAGTTGAGATCTGCTTGTGTCACATCAAATAAATGTAAATAATATTGCTCTAAGTGTGGGACATATTCCCATGCAGACCCACCAAATTTTGATTGCCAATTCGTTGGCGCTGATCCATCAACACCGTCACGCCAAATATAAAAATCATAATATGGACTTGCTACACCGTTAGTAAGCGCATCTTGAAACCAAAGATGATCAGTTGATGTATGGTTTACAACCATATCCATTATAAGTTGCATGCCGCGAGCATTGACATCATGCAATAACGCTTCAAAATCGGTCATCGTGCCAAATAACGGATCAATCTCATAGTAGTCAGCAATATCGTAACCATTATCACGTTGTGGTGAAACATAGATTGGTGTTAACCACAAAACATCAACACCTAATGTTTGCAAATATGGTAGCTGTTCTTGAATCCCACGAATATCACCAAACCCATTCCCAGTTGTATCTTTAAAACTTTTCGGATAAATTTGATATACAGTTTTATTTTTAAATGTTTTCATCGCTATTCCCCTTTTGCGTCTACTCTTGTTTTTTTTACATTAGCTATAATCAGCGTTAAACTAAATGGAACAATTAGTGCAATAAGAATCACAACTAAATAACTAGGCCACATTGTTGGCGGAATTGACAAAATTGCTGCTAGTCCCCCAATTCCAATGGCATTTGCTTTAATTTGCCATAAAGTTAAACATCCACTTGAAATTCCTGAACCGATTAACGCACAATAAAATGCAGATCTTATTGGTAAGTTCACCCCAAACATTGCTGGTTCAGTCACACCACCAATTAATGCTGCCTTAGCTGCATCAATAGCAGCCTTTTTTTGCTTTTTATTTTTTTGATAAACAACATACATGGCAAAAGCGGCAGATCCTTGAGCAATATTACTGAGTGCAATCATTGGCCAAATCATCGTTCCCCCGGTAGAAATCAGCTGTAAATCAACAAATAAAAACAGATGATGAAATCCCGTAAGTGTCAGTGGCGCATAGCTAAAGCCGAACAAAAATCCAAAAACAAAACGGAATGAACTCGTAAAGAGGAGGCGGAATATCGCTCCAATTGCAAATCCAATCCCTTGCGTTATTGGCCCTACAATCAGATAGACAATGATAGCCGTGCTAATTAAACTTATTGTTGGCACAACCGGTACTTTCAATAAATCCGGTACATATTTGTCGAAAAATTTTTCAATATGAGCTATACAAAATCCAATTGCAATTGCTGGCAATACTTGACCAGCATATGAATATGTCTGCAAAAATTGGTAATTTCCATGATTACTTTCATTTTTTGTCAAATAAGGTAATATCATTGATATTGCGACGATAGCTCCTAACATCGGTGTTCCACCAAAATATTTTGTTGCCCCAAAAGCTACTATTACTGGTAAAAATAAAAAAATTGTCTGGCTCAGTAAAGCTAACAGAGAACTAGTAAATTCTAAAATTGGAAAACTATTTGCTAATGTTGTATTATTCATAACTAATACTTCTGTCAAGATACTTTCCGCCCCAATAATTAAGCCTCCCGCAATCACTAAGGGTAACACTGGAATTAAAATTCCTGAGAGTGTTGTCACCATTGTTTCGTACCATTTTCGCGTTAGTTTCTGCTTTGCTTGTGGCTGCGATTCGCAACTATTGTCTAATGTGATCATTTCTTCGTAGATATCCTTTACAGCTGGGCCAATAATAATTTGAAATTGTCCAGATTGAAATTGACTTCCCTTCACACACGCTAATTCATCGATCACTGTTTGTTGAATTAATGAACTATCAGCTACAGTAATTCTTAAGCGTGTCACACAGTGTATCATTTCTACAATATTTTCTTTCCCCCCTATCGCTACTAGTAATTGTTTCGCTACATCAGTATATTTCCCCATTTATTTTTCTCCTCATATTGTCTTGTCTCTTTTCATTCTAACTTGTTCAAACAAGTTAGTCAATTGTAAACGCATTCTCTTTACTTCTTTTGATTTTTTATTTAAGTGCCAGAACACCCGTGACTTTAGTCGTGAGATGAATGGCACATATATTAGCATGATAAATAGATAAAAGCATTGGTTTCCCGGCAAAATTTTCACCATTTAATTGACACATGCAGTATAATGAAAAAATAGAGTGCGGTAATCCCAATGAAGCAAATCAAAACTGACAAATTCAAACTTTGTCCTAATTAAGAGCAACAAGCAATTATTACTCGGACTTTCGGATGTTGTCGTTTGGTTTTTAACTATTCATTGGCGAAACAAAACGACAAAGACAATATGTGGCGATTAACTTGCAAAAATTAATTTTCTAAAATTTTAGAGGCTGGAACAATCTTGTTAGCTTGGTATATTAACTTTCGCTAGAAGGTTTGACCCAAGAATCCCGTGACTTTAGTCATGTGATGTTCAATTTACGATTATAAGCAACAATAACTATTAAAAAGGATATTACTACATGAACAACAATAAATATTACGACATTTACTTAGAAATAAAGAATGATATTCGTTCCGGAAAGTACCTTCCTGAACATAAACTTCCATCTGAAAATGTCCTTCGTGAGATTTACCAAGTGAGCCGAAATACAATTCGGCGTTCTTTGGCACAATTAATCCAAGAAGGCTTTGTGACTAGTGTGCACGGGAAAGGCGTTTTTGTTTTGGCAAAGCCACCGCTTCACTTCCTCGTTGATGATTTACAAAGTTTTTCTGAGGTCAGTGTACAAACTCAATCTGTTGAAACAGAAATACCACTTTTCGAGTCATTAGAGATTGATCAACAGTTAGCTGAAAAAACTGGATTTGATATCGGTACTCGAGTGAATCATATCATTCGTGTTCGCATTATTGATGGTATCAAAATAATTGTTGATGATAATTATTTTGATACCTCGTTAATTAGTGATTTGACTCCTACAATTGCCGCTCACTCTATCTATGATTACATTGAACATGTTCTTATGCTTAAAATCCACGGCGCTAAAAAAACAATTGCCATCGAACCTGCTTCTGCAATTGATCAAGAATATCTTGAAGTTGATCAAAAACAACTCATTGCCACTATCAAAAATACGGTTTATCTCGCTAGTGGCCGCCAATTCGAATATACTGAGTCACGCCATTTACCCGAACGATTTCTTTTTCATACATTCGCTCGACGTTAAACGTTTATCTGTCCCTATTATCACAGCTATGCCCACTCAATTTCTACTGCCCATTCTCATCTACCACGAAAGCCGACTCCTAAGTTTACTTAGTTGTCGGCTTTTTTCATGATTAGCTCTACTCATCATTACTTTTTGCGTTTTCTGGCAAGCTTTAACACCCACGCTTACGGCCGTCAAAAAATTCACCAAGCGCCGTTGCCAATTTGCTGTTATGACTTCGAGTGAACTAGAGCGTCAATCGCCTTTTTAACAAATGCAGCTGTGCCCTCACCACCGACTTTGTCAATATTAGTGGTAAATTCACCGCCTTCAGCATACATTACTCCTAGCGATTGAAAAATTTCCATAGAGCAATGATAATAATGATCAGTTATATGCTGTTGCAGCCGTTGCGCTTGGGCAATAGCATCTGGACTTGATGGGGAGTGATTTTTGATTTTGCCAAACTCAGCAAAAATCTCCATCATCTCAATACTCAATTTCTGCTGAACTTGTTTACTACGTCCAGCCGCCTTCTGTTCAGCTTCTTGATATGCCTCTGTCTTTCCCCACACTGCTTTTGCCTGTGTGGCATATTCATCAAGCTTTTGCTTATTAAATGCATCAAAATTCATCTTGTTTTCTCCTAACATTTTTATTCCACTGGCAAGCTCAATTAAATTTTGCAAGTGCTCCTTTCGAAGTTCTAGTAGCGTAATTTGTTGTTCGAGTGCTTTCTTCCTATCAAAATCTGGACTAGTTAAAATTACTTTGATTTCTTTCAGTGAAAATTCTAATTCCTTAAAAAGTAAAATACACTGTAACCGTACTAAGGCATCATCATCATACAAACGATAGCCGGCTTCGGTTACTGCTGTGGCCGGCAGCAATCCAATATTGTCATAATAATGGAGCGTGCGAATACTCACGTTTGACAGTTTACTTACTTCATTGACTGTTCTCATTAGCTTCCTTCTTCCTTTCGTGGTATGTTTAGTTTAAACTATCACGTTGCGTTAGAGTCAAGCGTTTTTTTATTTTTACGATTTTAAGTTAAGGCATTTGTGACTGAAATCGTGTAATGGTTCCGTTTTTCACTCCCAATTAGATTATAGCTGCCCATGGTTTTATCGTTGACTACGAATGTTGATTG
>JBOFQK010000030.1:0-3364 GCA_051660865.1 Culicoidibacterales bacterium
AATATAAAACTGGTCCCCAAAATTGCATACCGACAAGGACAATAATTACCCATGTCGTCCGTGTCCAACGTTTATAGGTTTGATGGGTAAAAATATGCCAAAGTGTATAGGCTAGTAAAGCAAGTTGAATGATAATAACCGGAATCAAAAATGGTAAAATTTCGGCTAATTCAGTTGGAAGTGTTGTTAAAAAAATCATCGTTGGGTTCCTCTTTTCGTTAATTTATGTTTGAGTAATTGAAATTCAGGGGTTGTTTGTAAAGTTGCAAACAACGGATGTTGTAAGCTCTCTAAACTACTGGCAATAATCAGCTTTTCATTTCTGACTGGTTTTACACCTAAATCAGCTGCTTGAAACCAGTCATCAAGGGTGTCAAAATACGAATCACCTTGTAATTTCGCCCCATTACTGACTAACTGTTCGACAACTTGTACATATTCATGTAACCTTGCGAGTGCAACCTCAGGTTTGTTATGCATCATTGCCGTTAAAGCAACTTGATACTGATAACTCGCGATACTATTTGGATTTAACGTTGCTAATTGATACAGCGTGATAAGTTGATCAATTCGGGTCATCGTCTCCATGCAGCGTCGCCAGTTTTGGCTATCAATCTGTAAGTAGAAGGTTGCATTATTGACAAGCAAAATGATGTGTTGAAACATGTTCATTTGAATCAACCGTTGGGCTTTTTGCATTTCTCCTTGCTGCTGATAGGCTTGAATCAAACTGATTTCACTCGTTTTGATTAAGCGATACGGATCAACAAGTGGTTCTAACCGTTCCACGACGCGTTCATTTTCTCCTAATTGTAAATCAATCAGTGATTCGAGCATGAAGGCATCTTGACTCGTCTTGAGCTCACTTGTTTGACGTTGAATATGTTGACAAAGTCCTCGAATTTCTTCAAATACTTGCTTTTGCCGCTGTGGGGTCGAAGCAAGATTCACATGATTCAGCCACAATAATGCCATCTGCAATAAAAATGGATAACAAGCATAATATTTTTTTACCAGCTCATCTGATTGCTCCATTACTTGTTCGTACGGTTTGCTCGCAAAATCATTGGCAAATTCATGATACAGCTTTTGAATTTGTTGCTTATTCAACTGTGGTTCATAACCGAGCAACTCATCAACGCTCACCGCATAATAGGCTGCTAATTGTGGTAACAATAAAATATCCGGTAAACTTTGTCCTGTTTCCCATTTTGATACCGATGCTTTCGTCACACCGATAAATGCTGCCAGTTGGGCTTGTGTGATTCCCCGAATTTTCCGCAGCTTGACTAAGTTTTCATGTAATTGTAACATCAAATCACCACCTTTTTTTTGCTTACTCTGATTGTACGAGAAAGACGCGTGAAAAACAATCGCTTCCTACGAAACATAAGGAAACAAAATCAACTTGAAAGAAACTCTTCAACCGCTATCAATTTCTCTACGCGAAAAAGCTTTATTGCCGAGGCAATAAAGCTTTTTCAATTTAAATTAAATAATCGCTCATAATTTGATTGGCAATAA
This sequence comes from Culicoidibacterales bacterium, assembly GCA_051660865.1. GTDB lineage: Bacteria > Bacillota_I > Bacilli_A > Culicoidibacterales > ZOR0006 > ZOR0006. The sequence continues at coordinate 1,525 of JBOFQK010000030.1, forward strand.
AGAGTGTATTTGGTGCTAAGGTAATCGTTTCAGTTGTTTCAATAATCCAACCTTTTTTGACATGTTCGGCAATAACTTCTCCGTATACTGAGGCTAATGTGACCCCAAAGCGTTGTTCAAAGTCTGCTTTATTTACACCAATTCGCGTTCGGAGTCCTAAAAAAATCGTTTCTTCAATTTGTTCCTCGCGAGTTAAGCGATGACTTTCAACGAGTGGGCGTTTGTTTTCACTCAACGTTTTAACGTAATGCGTAATTGCTTTCGTATTCGCATACCGGACTTGATCAAGATAGCCATGTGCACCTAAACCAAAACCATAATACGGTAAATTTTGCCAGTACGTTAAATTGTGCCGACTTGAAAAGCCTGGGCGAGCAAAATTACTCAGTTCATATTGCTCATATCCACTACCTAAAAGTGCTTCACTAATCGCAGCATACATTTCTGCTTCGACTTCATCACTCGTTTCTAATAACTGTCCTTTATTTTGCTGAATATAAAATTTCGTATGTGGCTCAATAATTAAGGCATATGTTGAGATGTGTTGGACGTCGAGTTCAAGGAATTTCGTAATATCACTCATAACCTCGGCCTTTGTTTGATCAGGAACACCATAAATAAAATCAACATTAATGTTCGTAAACCCGATTGTTTTCGCCATCGCAATAACTGCTTCAACTTGTTTCGTCGTATGTGTCCGTCCCATTGAAACTAAATGCTTTTGCGTAAATGTTTGGACGCCAATACTCAAGCGATTCACGCCTTGGGCAAATAAATACGTAAGTTTTTCAAACGTCAAAGAATCGGGATTCGCTTCGATTGTCATTTCAATTTCCGGAGCAAAAAAAGGCCGAAAATAACGATCAATAATCGCAAATAATTGCTGTAACTCACTTAAATTTAATGCGGTCGGTGTCCCGCCACCAAAGTAGAGCGTTTTGATTTCACTCGTAATTGGCTGTTCTGCCAAAGTTAATGCTACTTCACGCTCAAGGGCGGTTAAATATGCTGTTCGCGACTGATTCCGATAATAGACTTTCGCAAAATCGCAATAATGACAAATTTCATCACAAAATGGGATATGGATATAAACTGCTTGCTTCATACATTCAACTCACTTTCGAAGTTTTATTATATCACATTTTTTCGTCGATCACGCTCATAATAAAAAGCCGATACTTGTCGGCTTTTTATTATGCTTTTTTCAATACTGAAAATAATAAACCATCAACGACAACGAACACAAGCATTAAAATAATTAACGTCCACTGCGTACTATTAAAGACCGTCCCCATTGAAATCGCCATATAACCTAACACCCCTGTAAGTAACAATGTTATTGGCAAGACATACCACAAAGCACCTTTGGAAATAAACTGTAATTGCTGCTCGAACTCTTGTTTTTCATTGGCCATTTCCACTACCACCTTTCTATTTTCACTGATCATAACATAATTAAAAAAAAAAAAAAATAACTTCTCAACTTTTTATGATAATTTTACGCTCCTCTTCATAATTACTACAGATATACTCGAGACGATCAACTTAATCAACGCTCAACCGCACTCGCACAATGCACTTAGGTCACCCCCCTGCTTTATCATTGGGAAAAATAACAAACTCACGCCCACTTTAATTTACCGATTTCACGAGTGAACGCTGAATTGTTTTGACAAATTATCCTGAAGTCATAGTGAAAAACTTAGTTTTTTTGTTATAATAGTAAAATATCAGATTATCTTTGGAGGTTTATTTATGCAACATTATGATGTTTTAGTCGTCGGCGGTGGTCCGGCTGGTATGTTTGCTGCTTGGCAAGCAAGTTTACGTTATCCCCGTG
>JBOFQK010000031.1:0-29699 GCA_051660865.1 Culicoidibacterales bacterium
TTATTCCCACTCGATTGTTGCTGGCGGCTTAGAGGTAATGTCATAGACGATACGGTTAACCCCAGGCACTTCGTTGACGATGCGAACTGATACTTTTTGTAACATTTCCCATGGTAACTTCGCAAAGTCGGCTGTCATCCCATCGATTGATGAAACGGCACGAATTCCTAATGTATAATCGTATGTTCGTTGATCTCCCATAACCCCAACTGAGCGAAGGTTTGTTAAGACTGTGAAGTATTGCCACACATCTTTTTGTAAACCGAAGTTCACAACTTCTTCGTGTAAGATTGCATCTGATTCACGAACGATGTGTAATTTTTCTTCAGTAACGTCACCGATGATACGGATTGCTAATCCTGGTCCTGGGAATGGTTGACGCCAAACAAGTTGTGGCGATAATCCTAACTCAATTCCTAATTGACGTACTTCATCTTTGAATAATGTATCAAGTGGCTCGATCAGTTTGAATTCCATATCTTCCGGTAATCCACCAACGTTGTGGTGTGATTTGATTGTTTGAGCTGTATCAGTTCCTGATTCAACGATATCTGTGTATAACGTCCCTTGCGCTAACCACTTCACGTTTTCTTCTTGAGCTAAACGTTTTTGCTCATCATCAAATGTGTAAATAAACTCATTCCCGATAATTTTACGTTTTTCTTCTGGGTCACTCACACCAGCAAGCTTGCTCATGAAACGTTCACGAGCATCAACTTTAATAATATGCATGTTAAATTCTTCACCGAAGACTTTCATGACCATTTCAGCTTCATTTTTACGTAATAAGTTATGATCAACGAATAAACATGTTAATTGATCACCGATTGCTTTATGTAATAATGCTGCTACGACTGATGAATCAACGCCACCACTTAACGCGCATAACACGTGATCACTTCCGACTTGCTTACGGATTTTCTCCACTTGCATATCGACGAAACTTTTCATCGTCCAATCACCAGTTGCTTGACACACTTCGTAAATAAAGTTTTTCAACATTCCTGTTCCATGCTCACTATGTTGTACTTCAGGGTGGAATTGAACAGCATACATTTTACGTGCTTGATCGTGCATCATGACGATTGGTGTTGTATCTGTTTGCGCATCAATACTGAATCCAGCTGGCACTTCAACAACATGATCACCATGACTCATCCAAACAACTTGTTGTTCTGGTAAGTCTTTACATAATGGCGTTGGATTGATGATTTCAATCTCTTTACGACCATATTCGCGTGAATGCGCACCTTCGACTTTCCCACCAAAGTGGTGAGCCATATATTGCATTCCGTAACAAATTCCCATAACTGGAATTCCTAAATCGAAAATCGCTGGATCTGGGCGGAATGAACTTTCATCATAGACGCTATTTGGTCCACCAGAAAGGACGATTCCTTTGACGTTTCCGAGATTTTTAATTTCTTCGGCAGTCATTTTATGTGAGCGTAATTCTGAGTATACACCTAGTTCGCGGATACGGCGGGCAATCAGTTGGTTATACTGACTCCCAAAATCTAAAACAACAATCATTTCATTTTTCATTGATTTGGTTCTCTTTTCTCTTAATTTTCTATTTCAGTTGGCACAAATTCAAAGCGTTCAACATCGAATAAGCCTTTATTCGTTAATTTCAATTTGGGAATCACTGGTAATGATAAAAACGATAACGTCAAGAATGGATTAAATGCTCCGTTAAAGCCTAGCGTTCCTAGTGAGTGATGCAAGCGTTCAAGATCGGCTAAAACTGTTGGAATTGGTCGATCGGTAATTAAACCTGCAACCTCAAGTTGTAAACTTGCAATAATTTCACCAGCTTTGACAACAACAATCCCACCATTTAAATCAACAATTGCTTGCGTAGCAATTTTCATATCCTCATCATTCATTCCGATGACGAGTAAGTTATGTGAATCGTGCGCAATTGTCGTTGCTATTGCACCACTGTCTATTCCAAAACCTTTAACAATTGCCATTCCTAAACTCGTATCATCTTGGTGATGACGTTCAATCACGACCATTTTAGCTAAATCTTGCTCGGCATCGCCAACAAAATTAGTTATCGGTGTCGTTGCAACGATTGCTTCTGTAGTTTGTAAATGGTTAGGAATAATTTCAATTGCTCGAATCTTTTTGGTTGTAATCGGTAACTTAAAATCAAGCTCGTCTGCAACATGAACACTATTTGGTACACTCACCGGTGCTGCCTGGTGTGCAATTTCATCAGGATTAACAAGGACCCCATCTTTATAGATGGCAGTAATTGCCATTGTTGTTAAATCACTCACAAGTAAGCAATCGGCACGGTAGCCCGGAGCTATCGCTCCGCGGTCATATAAACGATAGCATTGTGCTGTATTCAATGTTGCCATTCGAATTGCTAAGTACGGATCAACTCCCGCTTCAATCGCAATTCGGATTGCATTATCGATACTTCCTTCACTCAATAAATCATCCAAGTGTTTATCGTCTGTACATAAGCAAATCCGATTATTATTGGCAAGATTGACTTCAGATAATAACTCTTTCAAGTTTTTAGCTGCCGTTCCCTCTCGCATTAACACATACATTCCACGTCGTAAGCGCATCAATACTTCTTCGTGGTGTTCACATTCATGATCAGTTTTAACTCCTGCTGTAATGTATCCATTCAACTGAGCCTCACTTAAGCCCGGACCATGACCATCGACAACTAATCCTCGACTCGTGGCATCAATTAATTTTTGCATCACATCGGGATGGGTCTCAAGCACACCTGGATAGTTCATCATTTCTGCTAAACCAAGGACACGTGGGTGATTATATAACGGTGCTAAATCCGCAGCCGTTAAATTCGCTCCACTCGTTTCGAAATCAGTTGCTGGCACACATGATGATGCCATTACGAAAACATCGAGGACAATATCTTCACTTGCTTGCAACATATATTCAATCCCTGCAATTCCTAACACATTGGCAATTTCATGTGGATCACTCACCACACTTGTCACACCATGTCTTAGTGATAGACTAGCAAATTTACTCGGTGTCACTAGTGAAGATTCAAGATGAACGTGGGCATCAATTAATCCGGGGATTAAGTACTGTCCAGTTGCATCAATTTGATTTTTCGCATGAGTATAGTCGCCAATACCAACAATTGTTCCATCAACAATTGCTACGTCAGCAACATAAGAAGTGAGGGTAAACACATCAACAATTGTTGCTTGATGAAAAACAAAATCAGGTTCTAATTGCTTCATCGCTACTTGTACATGTTTTGTGAGTCTTTCCATAAGTCTCACTCCTTTTCAATTGATTTTATTTTGAATAATTTGGCGCTTCTTTTGTAATTTGAATATCATGCGGATGACTTTCACGTAATCCAGCACCAGTAATTTTCACGAATTTTCCATTTACTTTCAGATCAGCAATTGTTGCTGTTCCGCAGTATCCCATACTTGAGCGTAAACCACCCATTAATTGATAAATAACATCTTCAAGTTTTCCTTTATGTGGTACACGTCCTTCAATTCCTTCAGGCACGAGTTTTTTTGCTTCTTTCGCATTTGCTTGGAAATAACGATCTTTACTTCCGCGAGCCATTGCTGCTAATGAACCCATTCCCACATAAACTTTATAACGACGTCCTTCTAACAACACTTCTTCTCCAGGTGCTTCTTCTGTTCCAGCTAATAAACCACCAAGCATCACACAGTCAGCACCAGCAGCGATTGCTTTTGGAATATCACCTGATAACTTAATTCCACCATCGGCAATGACACCGACACCAGCAGCTTTACACACTTGAGCAACTTCGTTTACAGCTGAAATTTGCGGTACTCCAACACCAGCGACAACACGTGTCGTACAAATCGAACCAGGTCCAACTCCAACTTTTACAGCGTCAACGCCTACAGCAATTAAATCTTGTGCTGCTGCTGCCGTGACAATATTTCCAGCAATAACGTCTAATGTTGGGAAATGCTTTTTAATTTCGGCAACGGCATTTAAGATTCCTTCTGAATGTCCGTGTGCTGAATCAATGGTTACAAGATCCACACCCGCTTCAACTAATGCTGTTACTCGTGTGATTAAATCAGCTCCAACCCCAACAGCTGCACCACAACGTAAACGTCCTTGATTATCTTTACATGCGTTTGGATAATTTTGCACATTATCAATATCTTTAATTGTGATTAAACCACGTAATAAATTATCTTCATCAACGATTGGTAATTTTTCGATACGATTTTCGAGTAAAATTGTTTTCGCTTCTTCAATCGATGTTCCAACGGCTGCAGTAATTAATTTTTCTTTCGTCATAATATCCGCAACTGGTGTTTCATCTAATTGACGGTATTTTAAATCACGATTCGTAATGATTCCAACTAATTTCCCTTTTTTCGTGACAACTGGTAATCCTGAAATTCGATATGTTGCTAAAATTTCTTCTGCTTCAACTAATGTTGATTCTGGATGTAAAGTAATCGGATTCGTAATCATCCCATTTTCTGAACGTTTGACACGATCAACTTCTTTTGCTTGCTCTTCAATTGACATATTTTTGTGAATAATCCCAATCCCACCTTGGCGTGCTAACGCGATTGCTAATTGTGATTCAGTTACTGTATCCATTGCCGCCGATAATACTGGAATGTTTAAACGGATGTTTTTCGTTAATTGGGTTTGTAACGATACCTCATTTGGTAGTACCTCAGAACGTTGAGGAATTAATAATAAATCATCAAACGTATATCCTTCTAAAACAATTTTCCCATTCATATCTGGATTATTCATTTGTATATGCCTCCTATTTGTTATTTCTCGACTTCACGCATTAGAACATACTTTTATACAAAAAAAGCGCACCTCACCTGTAAATGAAAATTCATCTACGGATGTAAGGTAACGCTTTAATTTAGCTAGACTACTCCCTTTGAAAAGAAATGTGCCTATTATAAAAAAACGATACCTTATAGCCCCTCTATTTACGGTTTTGGGGTAGAGACTCTTGGACCAATTACCAAGTATATATAAAGTGTCTGTCTTATTTGCTTGTCGGGAATATTTAATTTTTATTAGTATTCATACTACCTTTCTTATTGTATCTTGTCAATCACTTTCTCGCTTTTTGGGCTTTTGCCTAATTTTTTTATTTAACAACTCACTTTTTTTGTTTTTTTTACAATTAAAATTATGTTACAATGAATTCAATTAAATATTTTTTTGAAAAAAAGGAGTTTAGGATGAGAAAATTTGTCAGTATGACTATTGGTTTTTTTGGTAGTTTAGCCATCTTAATTATCGGAACAATTTTGCTATTGAACCTTCGTATCAGTTTTGTTGAACAATACACCTACAATACTGATGCCCCTGGTCAATACGTAACAGTTGACGGCTATGACCTCCACTACACCATTATCGGTGAAAAAACAGAGCAGCCGCCAATTCTATTTTTCCATGGATTTAATGCTGCTGCCAGTCATGAATGGAGTAAAATCAGTCCCTATTTAGCGTCGCACCAACTTATCTTCGTTGACCATTTAGGTATGGGCTATTCTCAACGAATTGCCACTTCCGACCATATCCTCACGTATAAAGGCCAAAGTCAGTTATACCGTAACTTTATTCGCGAATTAGGTTATGACCAAGTAAATCTGGTTGGTGTCTCTTATTCTGGTGCTCTCGCTGCCCAAGTTGTCTTAGACGAGCCAGAATTAGTCAATAAACTTATCTTCATTGGTCCGCAATTAATCGAACTTGGTGGGGGTGAATTTGCTAAACTTTCAACAATTCCATTCGGAATTGGCACTGGAATAACATACTTATCTATGGGTGCGGGATTTATGGGTACAAAGTTGTATGCTCTTGATTGTGATTTTGAACCGATTGGCTTTTGTCCTGATGAACGCGATCGTTCGATTCGCCAACGTCAAGCTCAAATCATTGGTACAACACAAAATTTTATCGCGTATAATGAATCACCACTACTCACTGATGTACCAGAAGCATTACCAAAAATTACCACGCCAACTTTATTCATTTATGGTAGTCTTGATTTTGCTCAAGGTCAGCATCAAGCACAATTGAAACAATTAATGCCCACGGCTGAATTTGTCGAAATTAACGGTGCCTATCATACCCCGCATTTGCAATTACCTACCGAAACAGCAGCTTATATTACAACGTTCTTAGCCAACTAAAAAGATGCTTCTCTAGAGAAGCATCTTTTTAGTTGGCTATTTTGAATCAATCAATGTTAAATAGACAAAGACTCCACCTGAAAGCATGAGCATAACTAGCACTGTTCCAAGCGTAACGAGAATTCCTTGCCAAACACCATAACCAAAAGCGCCAAAAGAAACAAAGCCAGTAAAAACTGATGCTAAAATAATAAATACAATCCCTAGTAAAATTTTCATTTTCCTCAGCCCTTTCACTTTTTTATTCTGTACCTCTATTATAAGTCTTTCGATGACAAAAACGATATTATATGTTGTGTAGTTTCTTTTAAAATCCACTGAATAAAATTGAATTTCACAAAAAAAACACAACATCTTTAGTAAACGTTTATTGTTTCATGATTACGAACTTTGTATACTAAATTTGAAGGCAAGCAACATCAATTTGATTTTGACTGTGTCTTCAGTTCTCAATGTATTCATTTTATTTTGTTTTGTTTTCTCTCTTTTATCTTTCTGCTTTTTATTTTAGTTGTTATAAACAACTACCTACTCGTGCCGACGACACGAACTTATTTATCTCCTTACTTTATATTTATAACACAGTAAAAAGCGACCGCTTCCCACGGTCGCTTTTTGTTATTACTTAGTAATCATTGCTTTAGCACCAATATCTGTTCGCCAAAATACAGTTTCGCCTGTAAGCTTTTCTACCGCTTGCATTAACTGTAATTTAGCGTCAACTAATGTCTCGGCAGTCGCAACTAAAAACGCTGCTCGTCCGCCATTGACAAGCCACTGGTCACCACTTTTTTTCGTTCCAGCATGGAAAACATGAATATTTGGTAAGCTTTCAATTTCCTTTAACCCTTGAATCGGTTGATTCATCGTTGTTACTTGATTCGGATAACCGATTCCAGCTAAACAAATACCTAAACTTTGCTTTTTGGACCAAATAATTTCCGGAATCTCGCCCGCTAATAAGTCTTCAATAATGGTAATTAAATCGCTTTCTAAGCGTGGCAAAATGATTTCTGTTTCCGGATCGCCAAATCGCGCATTAAATTCAATCGTTTTTACACCAGTTTCCGTCAACATACACCCACCATATAAAAATCCGGTAAATGGTGTACCTTCGCTAACAAGAGCGTGAGCCATTCTTTGGACAATACTCGTAAACGCCTCTTCTTGGGCCTGTTTACTTATTTGTGGGACATCGCTATATGCACCCATTCCACCTGTATTTGGTCCTAAATCACCGTCATATGCTCGTTTATGATCTTGTGAAAGTACCATTGGATAAACTGAACTTCCATGTACAAACGCCATAAATGAAAACTCTTCACCAACTAAACATTCCTCGATCACGACTTGAGCACCTGCATGTCCAAACGAATCATCGACTAACATCGCTTGGAGTGCTTGTTGTGCTTGTTCAAGTGTTTCAGCAACAACAACCCCTTTACCGGCTGCAAGTCCATCAGCTTTCACAACAATTGGTACACCTTGAGTTTGGACATACTCCCACGCAGCTTCATATTCGGTAAATACCGCATATGAAGCGGTTGGAATCTCGTACTTCGTCATTAAATCTTTGGCATATTGTTTGCTTGCTTCAATTTGTGCTGCTGCTTGCGTTGGTCCGAAAATTTTTAAACCTGCTGCTTGAAAAGCATCAACGACACCAGCACTCAAACTACTTTCAGGTCCGACAATTGTGAGATCAATTTTTTCATTTTTGGCAAATTCAACTAATTCTGTTACAGCTGTTTCATCAATTGCGACACACTTTGCTAAGTGTGCCATCCCATCATTACCTGGTGCAGCAAAAATTTGCGTCACTCGTGGTGACTGGGCAATTTTCCAAACTAAGGCATGCTCACGACCACCGCGGCCAATCACGAATACTTTCATTTTCTTTCCTCTTCTTCTCAAAAATTAGTGTTTGAAATGACGTTCACCAGTGAAAATCATTGCAATTCCAAAATGATCTGCAGCTGCAATTGAATCAGCATCTTTAATCGATCCTCCGGGTTGAATAATCGCTTTAATTCCAGCTGCGGCTGCGGCTTCAATTGTATCTGGCATTGGGAAAAAGGCATCTGAAGCAAGTACGCTTCCAATTGCTTTTTCACCCGCTTGCTCAATCGCAATTTTCGCTGCCCCAACACGATTCATCTGTCCAGCGCCAACCCCTACTGTTTGGGCTTGATTTGCTAGAACAATCGCATTTGATTTTACATGTTTCACAACTTTCCAAGCAAATTGTAACTGCGCTAATTCTTCGGTTGTCGGTTGACGCTTAGTCACAACTTCGTATTCTTTTGTCAATGTTGTATTTGCATCTTGAACTAAGAACCCACCAATTACCGGTGTAATTTGTTGACTTGCTTGACGTTTTCTTGACATATCGGTTGTTAATAAACGTAAATTGGCTTTTTGCGTCAAAATTGTTATTGCTTCAGCACTAAAGCTTGGGGCAATAATTACTTCTAAGAAAATTTTGTGCATTTGCATTGCTACTTCAGCCGTTACTTCTTGATTGGTCGCAATAATTCCACCAAAAATTGATGTTGGATCAGCTAAATACGCACGCTCCCACGCTTGCTCGATTGTTTCACCAATCCCAACTCCACATGGATTCATATGTTTTACTGCCACAACAACTGGTTCATTGAACTCACTTACAATTTCTAAGGCTGCATTCGTATCTTGGATATTATTGTATGAAAGTTCTTTTCCATGTAATTGATCGGCATTCGCTAATGAGAATGGTGCATCTGTTGCAGTTTGATAAAAACTCGCTTGTTGATGAGGATTTTCACCATAGCGTAACGTTTGCTTTTTCGTTGCCGTTAGCGTTAAAGTTGTTTGCGGTAAATTGGCTTGCTCATGTAAATATGTTGCAATCATTGCGTCATACGCCGCTGTTTGGCTATAAACTTTTGCCGCTAAGCGTTGACGTGTCGCAAAATCAACTTCTGCTCCTGAGACAAGCGTTTGACCAACTTCTTGATAATCACTTGGATCACAAACAACAATGACGCGTTCATGATTTTTGGCTGCACTTCGTAACATTGATGGTCCACCAATATCAATTTGTTCAATACATTCAGCGTATTCTGCCGTTGGATTCGCAATCGTTTGGGCAAATGGATATAAATTTACACAAACAAGATCAATTGGTGTAATTCCATGCTCAGTAATTTGTGCACGGTGTGCTTCATTATCTAAAATTGCTAATAATCCCCCATGGACATTTGGGTGTAAAGTTTTGACCCGACCATCTAAAATTTCGGGAAAGCCAGTTACTTCACTAATTGACATGACTGGTAAGTTTGCCGCTTGTAATGCTGCATACGTTCCTCCTGTCGAAATTAATTCGTAACCACTTTCAACTAACATTGTCGCAAATTCGACTAATCCTGTTTTATCTGAAACACTTAGTAATGCTCGTTTCATTATCTTTTCCCCAACTTTCGAAAAATTTTTTGTAATGTTTCTGGATAGAGTTGGTGCTCAATCCGATGAATATAAGTTTCAATTTCTTCGCGTTTCCATAATGGATGAATCATCAAGCCTTCTTGAGCGATGATTTCCCCAGTATCCATCCCTTCATCAACATAATGAACCGTTACTCCAGTAATCGTTGCTTGTGCATCAATTGCTTGACCGATGGCATCTTTTCCTTTGTAATACGGTAGTAATGACGGATGAATATTAACAATTTTACGCGGATACGCTTGAAGTAACGTTGGTCCAACTAAGCGCATATATCCAGCTAAGACGATGAATTCAGCGCGATGTTGACGTAAAAATTCCAAGACCTCTGCTTCATATTCGGTTTTATTTTCATATGTACTCGGTGTAGCAACAAATAAATTCCGGCCGTGTTTTTTAGCTGTTTCAACAATTCTTGCTTCTGGGCGATCACTCACGATTCCGACAACTTCAGCATCGAGACGTTGGGCTTCAATCGCCTTGGCAATTGCTTCGTAGTTACTCCCAGTTCCGGAAGCGAATACGGCGATGCGAACTTTTCTCATCGTTCAATCACCACCTCAGCTGTTGGTGTTACTTCACCAATCACAAAGGCAGCTTGCTCTTGTTGTGCTAAAATAGCTAACGTTTGTTCAACATCTGTTGAATCAACAATTAACATAAACCCAATTCCCATATTATATACATTATACATTTCGTCTAAATCAATTGATCCTAGTTGCTGTAAGTAATCAAAAATTGCTGGTTTTGGCCAGTTATGGTGATTAAACGTTGCTCCAAAGCCATTTAATGTTCGTGGCACATTCTCATAGAATCCTCCACCGGTAATGTGTGCTGCACCATGGACATTCACAGCTTCCATCACCGCTAAAACTGGCTTCACATAAATTGCCGTTGGCTCTAATACTGCTTCTAGCGGTGTTTTTCCTAGTTGCGAGTTAACTGTTGTCACATCAACTTTTGCATCAGTAAACAATTTGTGAACAAGCGAGTAACCATTACTATGAACTCCACTTGATGCTAAACCAATAATTGTTTGCCCAGGCTTGACACTTTTCCCGGTAATTAACTTCGTTTTTTCTACTGCTCCAACTACGAAACCAGCTAAATCATAGTGACCTTCGCTATACATATTTGGCATCTCAGCTGTTTCACCACCAATTAGTGCACAATCAGCTTTGACACAGCCATCGGCAATTCCAGCAACAATTTGTTCAATTTGTTCAGGACGATTATGATCACAGGCAATATAATCTAGGAAAAACAACGGTTTTGCACCTTGGGCAATAATATCATTGACACACATAGCAACTAAATCTTGACCAATTGTTGTATGTTGATCATGATGAATGGCGAATAAGAGCTTCGTTCCAACCCCATCAGTACCCGAAACTAAGACTGGCTGTTTGTAGCCATATTCCGACAAATCAAACATCCCACCAAATGCACCAAATAAATCTTGGCACCCTTTTGTTTTTGTTCGTTCAACATGTTTTTTAATTCGTGCTACTGCTTCATATCCTGCTTCTAAATCGACTCCGGCTGCTTTATATAACTCACTCATTTTCATTCCCCTATCATCTTTACTTTATTTTTTTTCGCGGTTTGCCGCATCATATGATTCATACAAGTTAGTTGGAAAATCACCATTAAAACATGCAGTACATTGCCCACAGTTTTTTCCAAGACTTCCACTTCGACCAATTCCACGAAGGAGACCTGGCAAACTAATAAATGCTAATGAATCAGCTTCAATATATTCCGCTAATTGTTGTTCATCTAATCGACTCGAAATTAATTCATCAAACGTTGACATATCAACTCCGTAAAAACATGGATACTTGATTGCTGGTGCTGCAATCCGAACATGGACTTCAGTCGCACCCGCTTCTTTCAACATCCGAACAATCCGTTTTGATGTCGTTCCACGTACAATTGAATCATCAATCATAACAATTCGCTTTCCTGCAACAATTGAACGTACCGCCGAAAGCTTCATTTTCACACCTTGCTCACGAAGTTCTTGTGTTGGTTGAATAAATGTTCGACCGATATAACGATTTTTAACTAGCCCAATTTCATATGGAATCCCACTCACTTCCGAATAACCAATCGCTGCTGAAATACTTGAATCTGGTACCCCAATCACAATGTCGGCATCAACTGCGGCTTCTTTCGCTAAAATATGTCCTGTATTCCGACGTGCGCGATGAACATTAATGCCTTCAATGTCACTATCTGGACGCGAGAAGTAAATATATTCCATCGAACACATCGCATGGGTCGTATTTTGAGCATATGCTGTTGAAGTCAATCCATGCTTATTAACTGTGATAACTTCACCTGGGAGAACATCACGAATGAATGTTGCGCCAACAATATCTAATGCACATGTTTCCGAAGCGAAAATATACGCACCGTTTAACATTCCAATTGACAACGGACGTAATCCATGACGATCACGTGCAACATATAATGTGTCACCATGAAGAATGACAAAAGCAAATGCTCCTTCTAGTAATTGCAGTGATTCGCATAAACGCTCGACCATTGTTCCTTGTTTCCGGAATAATAAATGAGCAAGAATTTCCGTATCTGATGTTGCTTGAAAAATACTTCCTTGTTGCTCCAAGTGACATTTTAATTCATGAGCATTGACAATATTTCCATTGTGCGCAATTCCTAAATCACTCCCCGTAAACCGTTGGAATAATAGTGGTTGAACATTATTATAGCCAGCACCACCGGCAGTCGCATAGCGGACATGACCAATCGCATTTGTGCCAGTTAATGTTGCTAAGCTCTCATCATCGTAAATTTCACTGACTAGTCCTTCACCTTTATGTAAGTTCAGTTCCGCTCCATCACCACTGATGATTCCCGTTCCTTCTTGGCCGCGGTGTTGCAAACTATGTAAGCCATAATATGCTAATCGACTTGCCTGTGGGTGATTATAAACGGCAAAAACGCCGCATTCTTCGTGTAATTCGCCAAACATGTTCTGCCTCCTAGCCTAATAATCGTGCAAGAATTTCTTCGTACGCTTGTGTGACATCGCCTAAATCTTGACGGAAGCGATCTTTATCTAATTTACGTGCTGTTTCTTGTTCCCAGAAACGACATGAATCTGGACTAATTTCATCTGCTAATACAATTGTCCCATCAGCTTTAGTTCCAAATTCAACTTTGAAATCAACAAGGTCAATCCCTAAATCTTGGAACCGTTGTTGTAATAACTGATTGATTTTCAATGTTAATTGTTTCACTTCGATTAACTGTGCTGGTGTGATTAAACCAAGGGCAATCGCATGATCATCATTAATCAATGGATCACCTAAATCATCATTTTTGAAACATAATTCAAAAATTGGTTGTGCGAAACGCGTTCCTTCTTTAATCGCTAACCGTTTCGTTAAACTTCCCGTTGCAATATTACGAACAATCACTTCTAACGGGAAAATTGTTACTGTATGACATAATTGTTCACGTTCATTTAACTGTTCAATTAAATGTGTTGGAATCCCATTGGCTGCTAAGTAGCTGAATAATTCATTCGTAATCGCTGCATTTAAGCGTCCTTTATCCGTAATCACTGATTTTTTAATTCCATTAAATGCTGTTGCATCATCCTTGTAGTACATCACTACTTGCTCTGGATTTGCTGTTGCATAAATTTGTTTTGCTTTGCCCTCGTATAATAATTCCTGTTTCATCATTATTCTCCTTTTTGTTCCCCTGTAAAGTATGCGACTCCACTTGTAAATAGTGGTTGTTCATGATTTCCTGGATGATTTTGGAAGACACCCTCACGGAAACGTTCGCTATGTCCCATTTTCCCTAAAATTCGACCATCAAGACTTGTAATCCCTTCGATTGCTTGATACGAACCATTTGGATTATAGTTTGGATCCATTGTTGGTTGACCGTTAAAATCAACATATTGTGTGGCAATTTGACCATTCGCAAATAACTGCGCAATTGTTGCCTCATCAGCCATAAACTTCCCTTCACCATGTGAAATGGCAATATCATGAATTTGCCCTGCATCACATTGTTGTAACCATGGTGATTTATTCGAAGTTACTCGTGTTTGTACCATTCTTGCAACATGGCGGTTATTATCATTACGGAATAATGTTGGATCATCAGCTTTAACAAGTTGTGCTTTTCCATGTGGTAATAATCCCGATTTGATTAAGGCTTGGAATCCGTTACAAATCCCTAAAATTAACCCATCACGTGCGAGTAACTCATCAATTGCTTCCGCAATTTGTGCATTTTGCAACACAGTTGCGATATATTTTCCACTTCCATCTGGCTCATCCCCAGCTGAGAAGCCACCTGAAAGCATTAAGATTTGTGAGCGACGAATTTCGGCAGCAAATTGTTCAATTGCTGCTTCTAATTGTGCTGGTGTTTGGTTCGCAATTATAATTTGCTGCGTTGTTGCTCCAGCTTTTTCAAAGGCATATTGGCTATCATATTCACAGTTTGTACCATAGAAGACTGGTAAGCAGACATGCGGTTTGATTTCTGCCGCTGATTTCACAATTGTTGGTGTTTGATAAATCGTTTGTTCTGGTAAAATCAACGATTTTGGTTCAACCGTTAATGGATAAATTGGTGCAAGTGGTGCTTGCCACCATTGAATCAACGTATCAATCGCCAAGGTTTGGTCATTGATTGTTAAGTGTGTGCCACCTGTTTGTCCAATTAATTCACATCCATCAAATGTTAATTGCGCCGGTGAAACAAGGATGAAACTTCCAAACTCACGTTCAAACATTGCTGCAGCTGTTTGGATATTCATTCCAATTTTATTTCCAAACGTCATTTTTGCTAATGTTGCAAATAATCCATCAGCTTTAACACTCGCAACCGCACTCACTTGCTTTGTCGCAATGAGTTGTTGAACTTGATCAAAATGACGGTGCAATTGGTCATAATTTGGCGTTTGATCATGGTGACGATGATGTTTTAAATAGTAAACATACTCACCTTCATTTTTAATTTCTGGCGACATGACAGCATGTGTTGTTCCAGTTGCTAAACCAAATGCAATTAATGTTGGTGGTACATCTAAATCTTCAAAGCTCCCACTCATACTATCTTTTCCACCAATTGCTGGAAGTCCAAACGTATCTTGAGCTTGAATTGCTCCAAGTAATGCTGCGAATGGTTTCCCAAAACGTTTCGGATCGGCATTTAAACGTTCAAAATACTCTTGGAATGAAAAGCGTGTTTGTTGCCATTTCCCACCGCTCGCAACTAAACGTCCTAACGCTTCAATGACTGCATAACTTGCACCATGGAATGGTGACCATTTTGAAATTTCTGGATCAAATCCATGAGCTAAAAATGTCGCTGTTGTTGTTTCTTTTAATGTCGGAATTTTTTGGACACTACATTCAGCTTCCGTTAACTGATATTTACCACCATATGGTAGTAACACCGTTGATCCCCCAATTGTTGAATCGAACATCTCGCCCATTCCTTGTTGACTTGCACTATTCAATGCTTGCAAACTTTGTTGTGCTTGTTGTTGGAATTCACCTGTATACGGTAAAACAAATGGATTTTGTTGTGGATCAACTGCTTCCACTTCAATCGTTGTTTCTTGATGTGCACCATTCGTATCTAAGAAAGCTCGGCTCATATTAACAATCGTTTCACCACGCCAGTTCATCACTAATCTCGCTTCTTCGGTAACTGTTGCAACTTGAACAACTTCTAAGTTTTCCATTTCACAAGCAGCAATGAATGCTTGCACATCTGTCGGGGCAACAACGACTGCCATCCGTTCTTGTGATTCTGAAATTGCTAACTCAGTTCCATTTAAACCACTATATTTTGTACATACTTGATCTAAATCGATAATTAATCCGTCTGCTAATTCCCCAATTGCAACACTGACACCACCAGCTCCAAAATCATTCGCTTTTTTAATTAAGCGTGTCACTTCTGGATTACGGAATAAACGTTGGATTTTCCGTTCTTCTGGTGCGTTTCCTTTTTGAACTTCACTACTTGCAACTGTTAATGATTCAGTTGTATGGACTTTCGATGATCCCGTTGCGCCACCAACACCATCACGCCCAGTACGACCACCAAACATTAAAATCACATCACCAGTTGCTGGCTCTAAGCGTTTTACATGGCTTGCTGGTGCCGCTCCAACAACCGCTCCAACTTCCATTCGCTTCGCAACATAACCTGGATGGAAAATTTCTTTCACATACGTTGTCGCTAAACCAATTTGATTTCCATATGATGAATACCCATGAGCCGCTGTTTTCGAAATTGTTCGTTGTGGTAACTTGCCTGCTAGCGTTTCTTCAACTGGTGTTGTAATATCACCTGCTCCAGTAATTCGCATCGCTTGGTAAACGTAAGAACGTCCTGACAGTGGATCACGAATTGCCCCACCGATACATGTTGATGCTCCCCCAAATGGTTCAATTTCCGTTGGATGATTATGGGTTTCATTTTTGAACATGACAAGCCAAGGTTGTGTTTCACCATCGATATCAACATCAACGTAAATACTGCAAGCGTTAATTTCACTTGAAACTTCTAAATCGGCTAAACGTCCGATTTGGCGTTGGTGTTTCATCACGATTGTCGCCATATCCATTAATGACATTGGCTTTTTATTGGCGTGAACATCTTGACGTAACGTTGTGTAACGTTCGTATGCTGTTTGTACTGCCTCCATCATTGCTGTTGGTGCAATTGCTACATCAGTAATGTGAGTTTCAAATGTTGTATGACGACAGTGATCAGACCAATATGTATCTAATACTTTTAATTCTGTTTCTGTCGGATTACGTTTCTCACTTTGGAAATACGTTTGAACATGCTTTAAATCGGCAAACGTCATTGCTAAACCGTATGTTGCCAATAAATTTGTTAACGCCGCGTCATCCGCTTCAATAAAACCTGTTAATGTCGGTACTGCTTCAATTGTCGGCTCAACTGGTGTAGTAATTGGTGCTTGCCAATCTTTTAACTGTGCTTCAATTGGGTTGATGCAATAATTTTTAATCGCTGCTTGTTGTTCAGGCGTTAAATCACCAGCAACGAGAATTAACTGTCCACAACGCACAACCGCTTCGCTTGTCGGTTCAATTAAACGTAAACATTGCATTGAACTATCAGCACGTTGATCAAATTGTCCTGGTAACAACTCTTGTGCAAAGGCAAAGTACCCTGTAGTATCAACTGTTTCTACAACTGTATCAGTAACAGCTTCAGCAAACACACTCGCTTTTGCAGTTTCAAGTAATGTTTCGCTGATTTCACTAATATCATAAATGACCATTAAACGGACTTCTTGAATTGGTAAATGTAAAAAAGTTTGTAGTTCATGTTGTAGCGCTTGCGCTTGGGTATTGTATTCTGGTTTTTTTTCAACGAATAAACGTGTCGTTCGCATGTAATAGTTCCTCCTCGATGTAACAAAAAAGCGACCCAATGGTCGCTTTCCTCTTCGTGAAAATGCTTACTTTAATCAAAAACACTGTTTTTGACCGCAAGAAAGACACTCCCACATAGTCCCCAAGTTACGGCTTAGGGGTAGAGACGTTCAGACCAATTTCTGAAGATATATGTAGTCGTATTAAAATAAATATCTGATTGATTATTCTGCTAATCCTAGACGAGCAAAAATGGCATCAACATTTTTAACATGGTAACTTGGATCGAAGCAATCTTCAATTTCGGCTGTTGTTAAAGTTGTCGCAATATCAGTGTTCGCTTCAACAAGTGAACGGAATGGTACTTGATTTTCCCATGCTTGCATCGCAAGTGGTTGAACCGTATCATATGCACGCTCACGTGCCCAGCCTTTTTCGATTAATGTTAACATCACACGTTGTGAGAAGATTAATCCTAACGTTTTATCCATATTCGCACGCATATTATCTTCAAATACTGTTAACTGATCAACAATTCGTGTAAAGCGTCCTAACATGTAATCAAGTAAAATCGTTGCATCTGGGACAATGATTCGTTCAGCTGCTGAATGTGAAATATCACGTTCATGCCAAAGTGGGACATTTTCATAAGCAGTTACCATGTACCCACGAATAACGCGTGCACATCCTGTAATGTTTTCTGAACCAATTGGGTTACGTTTATGTGGCATTGCACTTGAACCTTTTTGACCTTTTGCGAAGTATTCTTCAACTTCACGTACTTCACTGCGTTGAAGGTGACGAATTTCAACCGCCATTTTCTCAAGCGTTGTCGCAATTCCTGCTAAGGTTGACATATAGAAGGCATGACGGTCACGTTGAAGTGTTTGCGTTGAAATATTGGCATGATTAATCCCAAGTTGTGAACAAACATATTCTTCAACGAATGGTGGTGTATTGGCAAAAGTTCCAACCGCTCCACTAATTTTTCCGACTTCGATATCGCGACTTGCTAATTCAAAACGTTCAATTTGGCGACGAATTTCATCATACCAAAGCGCTAATTTCAGACCAAATGTTGTTGGTTCAGCATGGACACCATGTGTACGTCCCATCATAACTGTATTTTTATGTTCTTTAGCGCGACGTCCTAAAACAGCTAATAACGCTTCAAGATCTTGTTGTAAGATTTGGTTTGCTTGCTTGTATAAATATCCATAAGCTGTATCAACAACATCAGTTGAAGTCAATCCATAGTGGACCCACTTTTTCTCTTCACCAAGTGTTTCACTCACTGCACGTGTAAACGCAACAACATCATGACGTGTTTCCACTTCAATTTCTAAAATGCGATCAATATCAAAGCTCGCATTTTCGCGGAGCGCTTTGACATCTGCTTGAGGAATTTCACCCATTTCTGCAAAAGCTTCAGCTGCTAAAATTTCCACCTCTAACCATGCTTCATAACGGTTTTCATCACTCCAAATTTTGGCCATTTCTTCTCGTGTGTAACGACTAATCATTTCTTTTTCCTCCAGTACAGTTATTAATCACAATATCCTAATCTATTATACACAATTTCAGCACTTTTTTTAGCACTTGCTTGCGGTGTTTCAATAAAAGTCAGGTGTCCCATCTTTCGATTTTGTTTAGGCTCCCCTTTTTGATACCAATGTACGTATGTGTTCGTTGGTAACGTTGCGAGCATTTTTTCTAACGCTTGAACATCTTGACCGTAAATATTCAGCATTACTGTCGGTTGCCGAAGACTTGTATCTGCTAATGGCCAGCCACAAATCGCACGAATATGTTGCTCAAACTGACTCACAAAGCACCCTTCAATTGTATAGTGTCCTGAATTATGTGGACGTGGTGCAAGTTCATTGACATACACTTCATCACCAACGACAAAACATTCAATCGCCATCGTACCGACCAGATCTTGCGTTGTCATGATTGTTGTCGCTAACTGTTGCATCTTTTGCATCACGATTGTTGAACACGGTGCCGGAACAGTCGTTTTGGCAAGCATTTGCTGACGATGTTCATTTAAACCAATAGGAAAGGTTGAAAGTTCACCAGTCGTACTGCGTGTCGCAATAATTGACGCTTCATACTCGAAGCCAATGAATGCTTCTAACACACAATCTCCAGGTAATAACCGCAATGCTTGCTCATAATCGGCTTCTGAACGTAACACAACCTGTCCTTTGCCATCATATCCACCAAAACATGTTTTTAACACCGCAGGATAACCTAATTCATTCAGCGCAGCTTGCAATTCATCCGGTTGTGTCACTGCTTGAAATGGTGCAACACGAATTCCCATTGCTTGTAATGCGCTTTTTTCAGCTAAACGATGTTGTGTCAATTGAAGTGGCTTTCCACCTTGGGGTACATATGCTTGTTTTTGGAGCTCGATAATTGCCTGAGCAGGAATATTTTCAAACTCATAAGTAATCACATCAGCAAGATCTGCTAACTGACTTAGAGCCTTCGAATCATCATAAGCTGCAACAATGTGGTGATCCGCAACCTGTGCCGCACAACAGTTTGGGGTTGGATCTAAAATGGTCACATAATAGCCCATCGACTTCGCGGCAAGAGTTAACATTTGTCCCAGTTGGCCCCCGCCAATAATCCCAATCATTTTCAGTGGTGTGATTAACATGAACGTACTCCTGCTAAATCGCTCGTTGCTTCAACTGCTTTTCGCATTTCAACTCGATACTCATCTAATTGCTTAGCAATTGCTGGATCTGTCATACCTAGTAATTGTGCTGCAAGTAATCCGGCATTTTTCGCCCCTGCTTCACCAATTGCCACTGTCGCTACTGGTACCCCTGCTGGCATTTGAACAATCGAGAGTAATGAATCAAGTCCATTTAATGCTCGTGACTGGACCGGCACACCAATAACCGGTAATGTTGTACATGCCGCTACCATTCCTGGTAAATGTGCCGCTCCACCAGCACCAGCAACAATGACTTGTAATCCTTGCTCACGTGCTTGTTTTGCGTATGCAATCATTGCCTCTGGTGTACGATGCGCTGAAATAACGCGAACATCATAAGCAATTGCTAATTCATCAAGCACCAGTGTTGTTGCTTTCATTGTTTCATAGTCTGATTGACTTCCCATAATAATTCCGATTTTTGGATTCATTTATTTTCCGCTCCTTCTTGATTCCTGCACAACGGCAACTCTACAAAAAAAACACAGCAATGAGAGGGGGCTTAAAAAGAGCACACCTTTGCTGTGTTGGTTCTATCTTGATAACTGTTTTTTGTAACTGCTGTTGTGTACATGGTCATCCTCCTTGAATTCGCGATGTACACTAAAAGACTTGTTCCCAATAATTACAACTAAATGTTAATCATTAAAATCAAACTGTGTCACATCGTAGTCAATCTCTTTACGGGAGATCGGTAGAAACTCGCAAGCCATATCCTTGCTATTATACGAAGTTCGGACTCCCTAAGGTCATCCGGTTCATTAATATTTTTTTCACCTATGATGATAGCAACATTAAGCAAATTAGACAAGCCCTTTCGGACTTTTTACAGTTATTTCCGTTTTATTTGGTTAATTGCACAAATGTTAGCGGTTCCTTACCCTTGGTTTTTGGCAGCTGCTACAGTATTTTTCATTAACATTGCGACTGTCATTGGTCCAACTCCACCTGGAACTGGTGTAATTGCACTCACTTTTTGACTGACAGTTTGATAATCAACATCACCGACAAGCTTCCCTTCTTGACGATTAATTCCAACATCAATAACAACTGCACCTGGTTTAATCATCTCAGCAGTTAAAAATTGTGCCCGTCCAACAGCGACAATGACAATATCCGCAAGTTGAGTGAGATTTGTTAAATTTGCTGTTCGTGAATGACACACCGTTACCGTCGCATCTGCTTGTAATGCCAACAACGCAATCGGCTTCCCAACAATATTACTACGCCCAATCACAACAACATGCTTACCAGCTAATTCGATAGCTTCACGTTTCAATAACTCCATAATTCCTTTTGGCGTACATGGTTCTAATTCAGTTTCACAGATAAGTAATTCACCTAAATTTGCCGGATGAAAACCATCAACATCTTTTTCACGAGCAATCGTTTGTGCAACAAGATGATCATCGAGGTGATCAGGTAACGGTAGCTGCACAATGATTCCATTCACTGCTTGATCTTGATTTAACTTCTCAATTGCTTGTAACAACTCTGTTTGTGTTATTGTTTCTGGAAAATTATGGACTTCTGCGTGAATGCCAACTTGTTTTGCCGCCGTAATTTTCCCGCGAATATATGCTTCACTTGCTTGGTGATTCGCTACTTGAACAATTACTAATTTTGGCATTATTTCCATCTTTTCAACTTCGTGTGCTAATTCTTCGTAAATTGCTTGTGCGTGTGCTTTTCCATCAATAATTTTCATATGTATTCTCCTTTAATCTACTTGCTAGTATTCGCTTTATTATAGACTATTTTAGCTCGCGGCGTCCACGTTGAGGTAAAATCATCAATATTTCGTTACTCATCCAATTGGAATCACTTGTTGCTTTTATAAATTTTTCGTATAATAATAGATATATCTTGATGAGAAAGAGACACAACTATGCGCATTCATTTATTTCATACCACTGATATTCATTCACACATACTTCCTGACCAAGGCTCACCTTCGCGATTACAAACCGGTTCAACCACTCAACTTGCGTCTTTTTTTGATACGCTCCTGCCAAACCTAAAAAATCCAATTTTAATCGACACGGGTGATTTTTTACAAGGATCACCACTATCGGCTTTTATCCAAAGTACCGATTATGCCTTAACCCACCCAATCATTGATTTTTTCAATCATTATCAGTATGATGCTGTCGTTTTAGGCAATCACGAGCTCGATTACGCGCCTCAGATCTTGACGAAATTATTATCGCCACTTCATGCTCCTGTTTTAACTACCAATGTTTTTCCACAGCTTTCCAACATGCTCCCATATAAAATTATTGAACGTGATACTGTTCGCTTATTGCTCATCGGATTAACAATTCCCCTCACTTGTCAAGATTATCATTTTAGTGATACCCTCGCGACCTTTGCAGCTACACTCAAACAAATCGACCCAAACAGTTACGATTGTCTCGTTTGTTGTTATCATGGTGGTTTTCAAGTTGAACCAACAACTGGTACGATTTTTGCACCTGAATCGGACGCTAATCTTGGCAACCAATTACTCACACATTTTCCAATGATTGATTTGCTTTTAACTGGGCATCAGCATAAAACTTTGTTTGGCAAAGTTGATTCAACCTACTATAGTCAAGCAGGATGCTATGGTAATTCTGTTCAACAGCTTCAGTTAGACTTTATAAAAAAGGCGGGACGTTGGCAACTTAAGCAAATCAGTGCAACCTGTCAAGCTGTTGATACACTCCCACCTTCACCTCGTTTTAATACACTAATTGAATCAACATTAACAGCAGCTTCAGCTTGGCTAAATGAGCCCCTACTCACTTTAACAGAATCATTTCCGACTTTTGATCAGGCGAATGCAACTATTCACAGTCATCGCTTTATCGATTTACTTCATGATTTTCAAAAAAATTGGGGTACAGCTGAGATAAGTGCAATCACAATTCCTAAAGCACTTGAGCTGTCACCATCGCTCACGCGTCACCATATTTTTGCCGCGTTTGCCTATGAAGATTTATTAACGACTATTGCGATTAGTGGTAGTGATTTATTGGCCGGTCTCCAACGAATTGCCGACTTTTTTATTTGGGATGAACAAACACAGACCCAAATTCGTTCTGATGTTCCCGATTATTTCTACGATCTTTGGTCTGGTTTAACCTACTCACTTATTTTCACAGCTGATAATCGTAAAATCGTTGAAATCACTGCAGTTGGTACTAAACCATTTGATAAAACAGCGACATACCATATTGTTTTAAATATCTTTCGCTCAAAAGGAGGCGGCGGGTATTACGGGTTTGAAAACCACGTCGTGTTAAAAAAAGCAAATGCTTGTGTTCAAACTCTCTTCACCAATTTTCTCTTACAATTACCACCTGATTACGTAGTTCGCTCAACAACCGCTTTTACAATTAAAAAATACTGAATGACTTTGGTTATTCTTACTAGTCAAACATTCATCACTTTAATTGTGAGTATTCTCTTTACTTCGCCTTATCATCCAAAAAGAGCTGATTTCTGTTTCGCAAAATCAACTCTTTTTAATTATGCCCTGCGTTTAGCCCTATCGCCACTCGCAAGCGTTTTTGATTATCAAAAAAACCGATAAACCTCGGCGTTTACCGCATTGGCTTATCGGTTATAATTTTTTATCCATTCTCTTTAGCACTCGTATTCTCTTGAGCTAAGAGCTGATTATCATATACTTTAAAGAACGGGAAATATATCCCAGCCGCGATCACAATATTGATCATACAGAGAATAAAGGCGAAAAAATGACCTGTTCCAACTGAAACTGCCGCCCCAATCGGTCCTGGCAATGTCCATGGTGCTCTTGTCACTATTGCCCCAATCAAACCAGTATTTAGTGCAATGCTACTAATTGTCACTAACACGATAGGTGCTCCAATAAATGGCACGATTAACACTGGATTCATTACAATTGGTGCCCCGAAAATAATTGGTTCATTGATATTGAAGATTGATGGGATAAATGAAATTTTACCAAGTTGTTTTAAATATTGCGACTTTGCAAAAAAGGTCATTAAAATCGCAAGGCCAATCGTTGCTCCTGATCCGCCAATCCAAACAAACCACTGCAAAAATTGTTCAGTATACAAATTGGGAATTACGGCTCCAATCGCAAAGGCATTCATATTTTCGGTAATCGCTACTTCCCAAAATGGACCAGCTATTGAGCCAATAAGTGCAACCCCATGCAGACCAGTTGCCCAAAATAATGTAATCAAAATTACGACGAGATAAATTCCAATCATGTGATTTCCCGAAATAAAACTTGAAATTGGTGCTAACAATTGAGTAATAAATACATTCACATCAAAGTCGATGATAATTCGTAGCATCCAAAACAGTAGAACAATAAAAAATGTTGGTACTAATGAGGCAAATGAATGAGCAACGGCCGCCGGTACACCTTTTGGCATCGTCATCATTAAATTGCGTTTTTTACACTCACGATAAATTTCGACTGAAATAATCGAGGCAATAATTGAACCAAATAATCCAGCAGAACCAAGACTTGATAATATCAAATAATCTCCACTTGCCAAATGAATCGCATTCCCAGCTTGCGTGACACCCGTCATAATCTCATTAGCTGTTACAGCTTCAACAAAAGTATTCGAAAGATTAATTGGAATCGTCGTGCATAAAAAACCTAATGTCGCCAAGACTCCTGAAGTGACCTCATCAAGTTTATACGTTTGCCCTAAGGCTGCGCCAATCCCAAAGGCGGCATAGAGGGCCATCACTCCAACCGTTAAACGAAAAGGAATAATCAATTTATCAAAATAAGGAGTAATAAATTCATTCCAACTGAACGCTGCAGTTTCAATTGGGATGTTTAATAAAATTAAAAATAATGATCCCACAATCACGAGTGGCATTGTAATCACAATCCCACTCCGTGTTGCCTTTAAGTAACGATGTTCCGCTAACTTTACCATTAATGGCATGAGCTGATTTTCTAATATATCCATAAATTTCCGCATAATAATTCCTTCTTTTTTTAAGCCTAGTAGCTTTTAACCCTAAATAATTAATCTCAGAAAAGGTATTCCGCCACTTATTATACGATATTGAAACTTTTTTGCAATCGTATCCCCACTTTTTACCTTTTTTTGAAAGCTAAGCTCTTTTGAATACAAAACACATTCTGATTATTGCAATGATAGCAGGTGAATTCTTCCATGCTATCATTCCTCCCAATCACTAAAAAAACCTACAAACGCGCTGTAATCTGCGCAGTTTGTAGGTTTTCATTATTCGTTATTCGTTCAAGTTTAGAATAAACCGACAGCTTTGCCATCAGCTGCAACATCCATTTGTAACATTGCTGGTTTTTTTGGTAACCCTGGCATCGTTAAGACCGCACCTGTTAAAGCGACAATAAATCCAGCTCCAACGCTCGCACGTAATTCACGAATTGTTAACGTGAAATCAGTTGGACGTCCTAATAATTGGGGATTATCAGAGAATGAATACTGTGTCTTTGCCATACAAATTGGTAAGTGATCCCAACCGTTTGCAGTGAAATCAGCCATTTGTGCTTGTGCTTCAGGCGTAAACTCAACGTTCGCTGCTCCATAAATTTTCGTCGCAATTGTGCGGATTTTATCAGCAATTGATAACTCTAAATCATAAAGTGGCGCATAGTTGCTCACTTGAGTTTCACAAATTTCCATCACTTTTTCAGCTAAGGCAATTCCACCTTTACCACCATGCTCCCAAACTTCGCATAATGCAATTGGGTAGTTGTTCGCTTCAGCCCAATTTTGTAGAGCAGCAACTTCAGCGTCTGTATCCGTCACAAACTTATTGATTGCCACAACAAATGGCACCCCAAATTGTTGCATATTTTCAATATGTTTTTCCAAGTTCACTAAACCGTGTTCTAATGCCGAGACATTTTCGGCTGTTAAATTGGCTTTATCCACGCCACCATGCATTTTCAACGCCCGAATTGTCGCAACAATCACAGTTGCATCTGGTTTTAAGTTTGCCATTCGACACTTAATATCCATAAATTTCTCTGCCCCTAAATCAGCACCAAATCCAGCTTCAGTAATCGCATAATCACCTAATTTTAAAGCGAGTTTTGTCGCTTGAACAGAATTACATCCATGAGCAATATTCGCGAATGGTCCACCATGAACGATTGCTGGCGTTTTTTCTAACGTTTGCACTAAGTTTGGTAATAACGCATCTCGTAAAATTAACGTCACTGCCCCTTCAATTGCTAATGCTTGCACAGTAATTGGTTGGTTTGTTGCTGTATATGCGACAACAATTTTTCCAATGCGTGTGCGTAAATCATCAAGATTTTCCGCTAAACAAAGTACCGCCATGATTTCTGAAGCGACGGTAATATCAAATCCATCTTGACGTTGGTGATCTTGCGTTAAGCGACTTTTATTGATTTCAATTTCACGTAATGAACGATCATTTAAGTCGACGCAACGACGCCAAACGACACGGTCAATTCCTAATTCATTCCCTTGGAAAATATGATTATCGATGAATGCACTGATCATATTATTTGCTGTTGTAATCGCGTGCATATCTCCTGTGAAGTGAAGGTTTAAATCTTCCATTGGCACAACTTGGGCGTGGCCACCACCGGCTGCTCCACCTTTCATCCCCATGACCGGTCCAAGTGAAGGCTCGCGTAAAGCCACAATTGCTTTTTGATTCAGTTGTTGCAACGCTTGGGCTAAACCGATTGTTACCGTTGATTTTCCTTCTCCAGCTGGAGTGGGATTAATCGCCGTCACTAAGACGAGTTTGCCATCAGGTTGCGTTTGAACTGATTCCATCACATGTTGGCTAATTTTCGCTTTATATTTTCCATATAATTCTAGGTCTGATTCACCTAAACCGATTTGTTGGGCAATTTCACGAATATCTGCCATTTCATTTGCTTGAGCAATTTGTAAATCTGTCTTCATCTTTTGTACCATCCTCACTAAGTTATCCAAATTCATCATAATCATATAAAAAAAATAACTGCCATCGACAGTTATTTTCGTTTCCGTACTTGCTAGTTCGACAAAAAAACCTCAAAACTAGCATCGTAGTCTGCTGAAAATTGGTCAACAGGTAGAAACTTGCAAGCCATATCCTTGCTATTATACGATGATAGCTTTACTTTACATGAAAATTAGCTGTGTGGCAAGTTATTTACTTCGATTTTCACTTTCCAAACGCTGATAGACGTGCGTTTGCGTCACAATATAATCAAGTGGAATATCTTGCTTTTGCTTAGGAACATCATCAACTTTTTGGAAATTAAATGCCAAACCAATCGTCGGTACTGGAAAGCGTTGTAAATAACGATCATAGTACCCTTTCCCAAAGCCAAGGCGATCATTTTCATGATCAAAGGCAACAATTGGGACAATAATCAAATCGGGATACACTTGCTTTGTATTAATTGGCTCTAAAATACCGTGTTGACCAATTGCTAAGTCACCATCACCTTCGTGAAACCGCATTAATCCATCCCCAAGAATTTTCGGAAACGCGAAAGCTTTGCTTGGATCTTGCATCAACAACATCGCATTCACTTCATTTTGAATTGGTGCATATAAACCAATAACTTTCGCTGCTTGCCAGCACGGTAATTCACGGACGCGTTGGCAAATTTGTGTCGATAAATTCATCGCTTCACTCACTTCTAACGTTTTTCGTCGTGCCAACATCCGTTCACGAATCGCTTGTTTATGATCGCCTTGCTGATCATCCTCTAATTTTCTTGCGAAAATTTGCGCATAAACCTCGGCATATTTACTAGCATAATGAATCCCATCTGTTGTCAAAAAATCAAGTCCCCGGTTTTGCTTATATTCCGTTAAGTGTCGTGACAATGGAATAACCGGTACGCCAGCTTGACTCCCAATCCGATGCAAACGAATATTCGCTTGGACGACCCCGCGATTTAAAACTTCTAAATTAAATTGCGCAAAAAATGGTTGCTCGACCGCTTCAAAATATGGTACTTCGGAAAAGTACAAATCAACGTTTGCTTCGCGAGCTAACTCAACGAATTGTTGCAGTTGTGCTTCATAAAAATCGTAATTAATATGTTGAGCAATGTCATTGGTTCCAATTAACACAACGACCGCTTCCGGTTGATATTGACGTAATAATTTTGGAAATTTCACGACTAATTCGGCAGTTGTTTGTCCCGGAACACCAGCAATTTGACACGCTCTTCCTAACTGCCGTTCAACTTCACTAACAAATGAATGTTGATGTGGATAACCAGCAACAAGGCTATCACCAACAAATAAATATGCCATCTCAATGGCCCCCCTTCTTATCTTTCCATTTTATTATATCAGGTATTATCACTTAAAAAAAGAAAACACTCAGTAGAATAATACTCAACCATAGTAAACTTGCAAGTGAAAAACTCACACCAAATTGCCATTTTCGACTTTTATGACGCAATTTTTGCCGAGCCACAAGCATGAGTGGCGCTGCTCCAAGCCAAGCAGTACTATGTAATGTCGCCTCTGGAATCCGCCAACGATCACGCTTTGCTTTTGCTTTATCCAGCCACATCATTCCAAACCCAATTACATTCATTACGGCTAAATATCCAAGTAAAAATTGTCTCATCTTCACTTCACTCCTTTATCAATTCAACACTATCATATCACACGTAATTGAATTATTTGTGAAGCAGATTTGAAAATGACACAAAAAAGACCACGGCGCTTAGACAACTCCGTGGTCTTTTTGAGATTACTGAAATAATGTCGCTAGCTGACAATCAATTCCTTTTGTTTTAGTAATTGCCGTTACTAAATCAGTTTGATCATATGCAACTTCAACCAATTCAACATTTGGTGCTAGTGTAGAAATTTCACAAAGCGCATAGCTTGCGATTGCACCTGGTAATTTTGGCTTCCCAACTGAACCAGGATTGATAAATAACACATCGGCGACAACTTTTGCGTAAGCAAGATGCGTATGCCCACTGATGAAAATTGTCGCATCAATTTCAGCTGCAATCGTTGCTAATTGTTCATCATCCGCAAAGACATATTCTGTATTTGTACGGTGACTTCCATGGACAACTTGTAGTCGCTGATTCGCAAACTCGAGCACGAGTTGTGTTGGCAAATTAGCTAAATACGCATGATTTAATGCTGTCAACGTTTGTTGCGTCCAGATAAATGAGGCTTTTGCTTGTAGTGTCACTTCATCTACTTCAGCTTTCGCCGGTAATTTCCCATATTTGGCATCATGATTTCCTTGAACACAAAGGACATGTGCTTGCTTTAATAAGTCGATGACTTCATTTGGATATGGTAAATAACCAACTATATCACCTGTACAAATAATCGCATCAACGTTTCGTTTGCTAATATCGGTTAATACTGCTTGTAGTGCTGGTGCGTTCGCATGAATATCACCAATAATTGCTAGTTTCATCGTTCTTCACTCTCTTATCTTGAAATTACTTTCACTTTACGCAGTCATTTATAACTTGTCAATGCTTTTCTTAACCAAATGTCCGTAAATATGAATGTGGCTGTTTCAACAACTGCTCATAACTTCCAACTTCGAAAATTGCCCCTTCAGTTAAGACAACAATTTTATCATACAGTGATAATTGCGCTTTCGGTACATGATGAGCAACTTCAATCACAGTCAGCTCTGCATCAGCTAATGTTGCTTGCGCAATCGCTTGGGCGGTATCATGATCTAACGCCGATGTCGCTTCATCCATAAATAATAGTTGTTGCTGCCGTAAAAAAGCTCGTGCAATCTCTAAGCGTTGACGCTGTCCACCCGAAAGATTTTTGCCATCTTCTCCAACTAAATAATCAATTCCTTTTTCAGCAACAACATCACCTAGTCCAGCTTTTGTGTACGCTTCAACAAGTG
>JBOFQK010000032.1:0-25578 GCA_051660865.1 Culicoidibacterales bacterium
ATTGGGGTTCCACACAAAAATGCTTCGATACAAACCGTCGGTAAACCTTCATACCGCGACGATAAAATAAACAGATCGGCATTTTTCATAAATTTATACGGATTTTTTTGCACACCCCAAAATGTTGTGTACTCACTTAAACCGGCTGTTTTGATCGCCAATTCAAGTGGCTTTTGTTCAATCCCTTCACCAACAAAGTGAAGATGATAATTAAACCCTTGGTCAATTAACTTTTTATGCGCTTGAACTAAGCGCTCAAAACCTTTTTGAGGATACATTCGACCCACGGCCAAGACATTAATTGTCGCCTGTGTTGCTTGAAATGGACTTGGTTCATTCGTCGCTTTCGCTAAAATATCTTCCACCCGCATTAAATTGTGGATTGTCGATAATTTCTCACTTAAACTTGGGAACAGCTTCCGCGCTGACTCTTCCGCTGTATTTGAGACCCCCACAATTTGATCAAATAATTGCATCGTTCGTTCAAAAGGAATAAAGCCATAGACTTTATAATCGAAAACTTTCGCATCAAAATGTAACCAAGCAACTTTTTTAGCCCGTTCATTGGGACTAAAGGCGACGAACGATGGACAACCACCCCAGTCTGAGAAAGCAACTTCAACATCGTAATCACCAGCTAGCTTCTGACGATACAATTCTTGAATCCATTTCGGATTTCGCGAATATGCCCAAATTTTCACTAAGGTAAGCGGATTAATTTGGGTATCTTCAAATAATGGCGTGACTTTAATGCCTTTTGGCACCATCCCAATCATGTCGGTTTTATTGATTAAAATCGCAATTTCAATTTCATAATTATCTTTTATCTTATCAAGTAAATTTACTAGGACGCGCTCAGTTCCGCCAACTGCAAGTGAGTACGTCACAAATAAAATTTTTGGTTTTGTTTTTTGCACTCTAACACGTGTCAGCATTCGCTTTTGACACTTCCTCCTTTGAAATAAATTGGAAATCTACTTAATCTTTCCTACTTTCCTATTGTACCAACTTATTTATTAAAAAGAAACATGAGTAATAGTTGTTTTCCTTAAATATTATTGGTAAAATTAAAAATGCTTTGAATTTACATTTCAGCATAAATTTCGCTTTGAATTTTAAAATCAAAAAAGGGGGGGAAGAATTTTATGTCGAACAACAAAAAAAACTTATTATATTTTTTCCTGATTACGTTAGTTACTGGCTTTGTTGTCTATTTTTCGGTGAAAGATGATTTCTCGCAAAAACTTCAATTACTTCTCACCGCTGATCCAACTTGGTTACTTGTCGCAAGTGGCTGCGTAATTATTTGGTGGCTTTCAGAAGCGTATGTCATGCAACTTATTGCCCAAACGAATCATAATCGTTATCGTTACTTTGATAGTCTTGTCGTTTCGATTATCGGACAATTTTATAGTGCACTCACACCGATGGCGAGTGGTGGTCAAGTTTTTCAAATCTTTTACATGCGTCGCCAAGGTTTAAAAACGCATGATGGCGTCATGATTACCTTACTAAACTTAAGTCTCTACATTGTTGCGTTAATGATTTTTTGTGGCTTCTTCGCCCTGATTAATTTCTCGCTTTTCAATGAGCTCGTGCCTAATTTTTTAGTTTGGCTCAGCATCGGTTTAGTTTCAAACTTTTTTGTCTATCTCTTGCTCGTTTTACTGTCAACTTCAACTGCGATTCACCGCTTTGTTGTCAATAAAGTCTTGATCAAATTAACTTTCATTAAAGACCTTGACCAAAAATTACTTGGTTTAGAAGCTACCCTTGGAGAATTCCGCGAAAGTTTTCAAACCGTCCAAAATAATAAATGGACATTTGTGAAAGTCTTACTCATTAATTTAGTCCGCTTACTCATTTTCAATGCCGTGCCCTTCTGCATTGCCCTTTCACTCCACGTCCCCCTTGACGGTCCGTGGCTACCAATTTTATTTGATAGCATTGCTGCTAGTGCGATTGTCGCCTTAATTGTTGCCTTTGTTCCCCTTCCTGGTGGGAGTGGTGGTGCCGAATTCATCTTTACGATGTTTTTCCTCTTCTTATTCCAATCACCGAGCAGTCTCATTGTCGGGATGCTGCTTTGGCGAACAGCAACATTTTTCTTCACCCTGTTTGTTGGTGGCGCAGTGACAATCAGCTATACATTTTGGCTCAATCGCTATGATCAGACTTTAAAATAACATACTAGACTTCACAAAAAAGCCAGCTTATGAATGCTGGCTTTTTTGTCTACTTATTTTCATCCTGTTTCTTCCTCTTAACCGTTAAACTCAACAGTAAGCTTACGCCTTCACCCACGCATGACCTTCAACATCAATTTTTGGTAATTTTTGTTGTGGTCCGACATAAATCACGACTTTATTTACTGTTGCTTCGACTTTTTTTTCAATTACACTGACTAAATGATATAAACCTGATTCTTTTGGCAATTCGCCTGCTTGATACATTTTCTTCATAATCATGTCCTCCGTTTTTGGTTTTTTTCGGCACTTTTTTCTTAATCTTTCGGAAACATTTCTGCCTTGTTTATAATATAATATTTTTAATTATTTATGTAAACCTTTTTTGTTCACGCTAACATTAAAAATAAAACCGATTAATTCAGTATAAATTCATTTTTTCTTTCCGAAAAATAACCTTCACTAGTGTCAAATGGCTCAGCTACAATGGTGTTAGCGTTTTCTTAATTTATCTAAAAAAAGCTGATTAATCCGCTAAATGCGTGATTAATCAGCTTTACTTTTATTCAATTTCTTCAAGTTCATCAAGTAACGTATGCATCTGTTGCTTATGTTGATGCTTCAATTGTTTTAAGCGATTTTGAAGTTGTTGCGTAATTCCTAAAATACTTTCCTCTTCATCATCAACTTTCGTTTCAGTTGGCACAAATTCTGGTAAATGGTTCGGAATTAAATGCGCATTGATGATGCGTTCATTCATGATTGGTCGTGGCGTTGTGTCTAAGCTAGTAAATTTAATCGTTGATGGATTAATTTCCGTTTCACTCGTTTGCGTTTCAATACTGAAACGGTGTGTTGCATTGACGACCGCAATTAAACGATGTGGCGTTGTTTTTGGTTGTTTTAAAATCGCCAATCCTTTTTTAAATCGACCTGTATGTTCAATTTCAACTGATGTTAAATGTTTGAAAATTCCCCGCTCAGTGATAAATAACAGTGGTGCTGGTTCTGCGCCAATGATGACTGCATCAGCTAATTCATCACCGACACTGAGCTTAATCCCTTTTACCCCGGCAGCACGAGCACCTGCTTGTGGTACTTCACTTTCGTGGAAGCGATTGACTAAACCGTTACGCGTTAACAAAATGACATCACTTTCACCATCACTGATAAAGACACGATACAATTGATCATCAGCTTTAACATTCATCGCGACCGCGGCTTTGTTCGTACGACTCATCATGAAGTCAACTAATTTCGTTCGTTTAATCATCCCATTTTTCGTAATCGTAATAATGTAACGTTGATCATCAAAAGTTTCAATCGCTAACGCACGAACAAATTGTAAGTTTGCTTCAAACTTGCTGAAGGCACTAATGTGCTGTCCGAGATCTTTCCAGCGAACATCGGGCAAACGATGAACTGGTACACACGTATAACTCCCATTATCGGCAAACGCGAGTAGCGTATCCGTATTTTTGAGCGCAAACTGACTAATTAAACGATCGTTTTCTTTCATCTTTGTCTCTTCATTTTTACTTGAGGCAAATGAACGATTCGAAGTCATTTTCACATAACCATCGCGTGTCATCGTCACAATTCCTTCACGTTTTGGAATTAAAGCTGTTTGTTCAATCGATAAGACTTTGACTTCTTCGCGCATCGCCGTTTTACGTGGCGTCGCAAATTGTTTTTTCGCTGACTTTAATTCATCTTTGATGACTTGCCGTAAAAACTGATCATCTTCCAAAATTTTTGTTAAATACGTAATTTTAGCACTCAACTCAGCGTGTTCTGCTTCTAAGCCGGTAATATCCGTTGATGTTAACCGGTAGAGCTGTAAACTGACAATTGCATCAGCTTGACGTGTTGTAAAGGCGAATTTTTCACATAAATGTGTTATCGCTTCTTTTTTGTCTTTTGCTTGACGAATTGTTTTGATAATAACATCTAGCATTGAAATTGCTTTAATTAACCCTTCAACTAAATGTTGGCGATCGGTCGCAACTTTTAATTCAAAGTTACTCCGACGGGTCACAACGTCAAGTTGATGCTCAATGTACGCATCTAACATTTGTATTAAGCCCATTTGGACGGGACGGCCTTCGTGAATTGCCACCATATTAAAGTTATACGCGACTTGTAAATCGGTATTTTTTAAGAGCACGTGACGAATCAACTTTTCATCAGCATCTTTGCGTAAATCAATGACAATTCGTAACCCTTGACGATCACTTTCGTCACGAACTTCAGTAATCGCATCCAGATTTTTGTCAATTCGGAGCTCATCAATTTTTCGAACGAGTGTCGCTTTATTGACTTCATACGGTAATTCATGAATAATTAGTTGTTTTTTTGCTCCAGTTAGTTTGGCCTCAATTTGCGCACGCATCATAATCCGTCCGCGCCCAGTGGCATATGCTTGTTGCAATCCGGTTTTACCTTCCGCAATGGCCCCGGTTGGAAAATCTGGCCCTTGGACAATATTCATCAATGTTTCTAACCGACAATTTGGCGATTCAATGCGATACACCGTGGCATCAATAATTTCTCCTAAATTATGCGGTGGAATTTCAGTCGCATATCCTGCTGAAATTCCGGTTGAACCATTGACTAATAAAGCCGGGAAACGAGCGGGTAAAACAGTTGGTTCCAATTCTGAATCATCAAAGTTTGGAACAAAATCAACTGTTTGTTTTTCTAAATCTTGGACGAGTAACGCCGAAATTTTCGCTAAGCGAGCTTCCGTATAACGCATCGCTGCCGCTGAATCGCCGTCCATTGACCCATTATTTCCGTGCATTTCCACGAGCACTTCACGTAACTTCCAATCTTGACTCATTCGCACCATTGCTTCATAAACTGAACTATCACCGTGTGGGTGATAATTCCCGATGACATTTCCGACCGTTTTTGCTGACTTTCGGAAAGCTTTTTCGTGGCTATTGCCTTCTTTATGCATCGCATATAAAATTCGGCGTTGGACCGGTTTTAAGCCATCACGCGCATCAGGTAAGGCCCGTTCTTGGATAATATATTTTGAATAGCGTCCGAAACGTTCACCCATAATTTGTTCGAGCGTTTCTTTGCGGATTTGACCACCATCCATATTGCTTCACCTCTACTCTTGTATTAAATTATTCACATAGTCATCATTGGTCGTAAAATCAACATGACTTTCAATCCATTCTCGGCGGGGCTCAACTTTATCGCCCATTAAAATACTGACATGACGATCTGCTTGCGCCGCATCATCAATAGTCACTTGAATGAATGTTCGCGTTTGTGGGTTCATTGTCGTTTCCCACAATTGATCAGCGTTCATCTCCCCAAGTCCTTTATAGCGTTGAATCGTGTACCCTCGACCAAAATCAGCTAACGTTGCTTTTAATTCATCATCAGTCCAAGCGTAAGCAAGTTTCGCTTTACTTCCTGTTCCACGACTAATTTTATACAGTGGTGGTAAGGCAATATACACTTTGCCCGCTTCCACAAGTTCACGCATATAGCGGAAGAAGAACGTCAGCAATAAAACTTGAATGTGGGCACCATCAGTATCGGCATCGGTCATAATGACGATTTTATCATACTGGCAAGTATTCAAATCAAAATCAGCACCAATCCCGGCACCAATCGTATGAATAATTGTACTAATTTCTTCATTTTTTAAAATATCCGCCATTTTCGCTTTTTCACTATTAATGACTTTTCCACGCAATGGTAAAATCGCTTGGAATTTTCGATCACGCCCCTGTTTCGCTGAACCACCTGCCGAATCACCTTCGACAAGATATAATTCATTGCGTTGGGGGTTTTTTGATTGCGCTGGCGTTAATTTTCCTGATAAAATCGTATCTTTTTTACTTTTTTTCTTCCCTAAGCGGATCTCTTCACGAGCTTTTCTTGCAGCTTCTCGCGCCATTTGGGCACGAATGGCTTTTTTGATTAATTCGGTTGCTAATTCTTTATTTTCTTCAAAAATAAAATTCAATTGTTCAATGACAACTTGTTCAATTGCCGAACGGGCTTGCGGTGTCCCTAATTTTGATTTTGTTTGGCCTTCGAATTGTAAATATTTTTCTGGAATTCGCACTGAAAGTACAGCCGTAATTCCTTCGCGCACATCAGCACCATCAAGATTTTTATCTTTCTCTTTCAAGAGGGCATACTTGCGGGCATATTCATTTAACGCTTTCGTAATTGCCGATTTCGCTCCCGTTTCATGAGTTCCCCCATCTTTAGTCCGCACGTTATTCACAAATGAATAAAATGTTTCATTGTAGGTTTGGGTATATTGGAACGCAAAATCAACTTCGATTTCACTCGCTTCACCTGTAAAACTAAAGACTTGTTCATGACTTAACGTTTTATTTTCATTTAAAAAATGCACAAATGAATACAAGCCATTATCAAAAATAAACTCTTCTTTTTGATTCGTACGTTGATCATGTAATGTCATCTTCAAATTCGTAATCAAAAAGGCTGATTCCCGTAAACGATCGCGTAAAGTATTGTAATTATATTCAATCGTTGAGAAAATTTTCGGATCAGGTTTAAACGTAACCGTTGTTCCGGTTTTTTTGCTGACACCAACTTCAAGTAACGTTGTCGCTGGCTTGCCACCATGTTCAAACCGTTGACGGTATTTCTTCCCATCACGATCAATTTCAACTTCTAACCATTCAGATAAAGCATTCACGACTGATGAACCAACACCGTGCAATCCGCCACTTGTTTTGTAGCCACCTTGACCGAATTTTCCACCAGCATGTAAAACAGTGAAAATAACTTCTGGCGTCGGTCTTCCTGAAGCGTGCATTCCTGTTGGTACCCCACGTCCTTCATCGCTGACACGAATTGAATTATCTTTTTGAATCGTCACAGTAATCG
Organism: Culicoidibacterales bacterium; assembly: GCA_051660865.1. Lineage (GTDB taxonomy): Bacteria > Bacillota_I > Bacilli_A > Culicoidibacterales > ZOR0006 > ZOR0006. The sequence continues at coordinate 7,077 of JBOFQK010000032.1, forward strand.
CACGCCCATAACCAGCTAATGCTTCGTCAATCGCGTTGTCGACAATTTCATAAACGAGGTGGTGTAACCCTCTTCCATCCGTTGATCCAATATACATTCCTGGGCGCTTGCGCACCGCTTCCAATCCTTCTAGGACTTGAATCGCGGATTCATCATATTGTTGTCCCATATGGCTTTCACTCCTTTAAATTCCTTGCTTATTTTAGCATATTTCTTTGTTTTCCGCCAAATTTTCCGAACAAAAAAATTGAAAAATGTTGTTAAACTCAGCTTTTAGTATACCGCTTTTATGTCATTTTGACAACCACATCAAAAAAACACCATTTCTGGTGTCTAGTTTTATTTTTGGATATATTTTTCGGATCTTTCCTCTACTCGTTCAAGCCACAAAATCAATCCTGTTGTTATCAGATAAATTATGATAATCGTTGCAAATCCACCGACCACATTCACCACTCCCTTTAATGTTAAGCGTTTTCATTAATTTAACATTACCACATCTAGCTGTTTTTGTCGATGAATTTCGTGTATTTATCGTTTAATTCGTGCTTCCAAAACCACCTTGGCGTCCAAGCGCACTTGGCTGTTCTGTTTCACATACTGCAAACGGTTGGAAAATTCCTTGCCCGATCCGTTCTCCCGCCGTAATTGTAACTGGTTCTGCCTTCATGTTATAACAGGCAAAATAAATGTGCCCTTCATTGTCCGAATTATTATAATAGTCGGCATCAACAATTCCAACACTATTCGCCATCATTAAGCCTTTTTTGACGGCAATCGATGAGCGAATATAGAGACCAAGAAATTCATTTTCTGGCATAAAAGCTTTAATGCCTGTTGGCACAAGTGTCACCTCGTGTGGTGGCAAAACTAGGGTTGTTAACGCATGAAAATCATAGCCGGCTGCGTGTTTCGTTTGCCGTTGCGGAATTATTGCCTCGGCTTCATATGCTGTTATTTTTTCAAATCCACGAACTCGTGTCATTTTTTTCACCTTTTCCTTTTCATTTCCTTTTCTCTTTTATTTTAGCGGTGGAGTATCTTTTAAGTCAACAAAAAAGCAACCATTTTCATGGTTGCTTTCGTTTTGGCACAAATCTGTTACATTAGCGATAACCTCGTGTGAGCACATTGGCTCACTTCGTTACCGGTTTGACTACCTATAAAATTTTCATATTTGATCCAAATAATATCTAAATCAAGCAACCAGCGTATCAGGTTCAGGTGAATCATAAGTCAACTCTTCTGAATTGGGCTTCACATTCTGCACTTGGTTGCGTGGACATAATAAATATTTGATATCTTTTATCTTGTATCAATTAGCGATAACCTCGTGTGAGTACATTGGCTCACTTCGTTACCGGTTTGGCTACTTATAAAATTTTTCATGTTTGATCCAAATAATATCTAAATCAAGCAACCAGCGTATCAGGTTCAGGTGAATCATAAGTCAACTCTTTTGAATTGGGCTTCACATTCTGCACTTGGTTGCGTGGACATAATAAATATTTGATATCTTTTATCTTGTATCGATTAGCGATAACCTCGTGTGAGTACATTGGCTCACTTCGTTACCGGTTTGTTTTATTGAATTTTATCTTGCTAGCTAGCTTGTTTGTTTGTTTGTTTACTTTTGTATTTAGTTATTTTACTTTGCACATCGGATAACAGCCTCCTTGAAGCTTACGTATAGATATCCAAATAACGTTCTTTCTTAACGCATATTATCAACCAGCGTATCAGGTTCAGATGAATCAATTGTCAATTCTTTTGAATTAGGCTTCACATTCTGCACTTGGTTGTTTTTTTGTAAAAAATTCCGTTGCTTTCGTCTCGCGACGATAGTTGATTTGCAACAACTACCACCTCTTTCGTCTTGCGCTTGCAAAATCTCACGACTTGTAGTTCGCATCTGATTTACACTGTAAATATACCGCTTTCAACCTTTATAAACAAGTCTTTTTTTATGAATTTCTTATGAATTTATTCCCAAGTGTGCTCGCTGTTCTCAATCGGCTATTTTGCCACATTTCGCAAATCGACCGCCACCTTTCTTATCAAATACTAATTATTGGGTAAATATTCGATTTTTATTGTAATAAAAGCTTGCTGTTTATGTGATTTTTGTTATAGTGATACTAGCTTAAATTTACGACTACGGTTATGCTTACGAAAGGAGGAAATGCATTATGGTTATGATAGCAAGTGAAACGCTAGGCTCTTTGTTACTTATTGTTAGTTTTTTCTCAATTTGGCTCATTTCAACCTTTCCACGAGCGGTGTTGACAACTTGCGCGTTAATTGGGATCCTCTTTTTATTGCCATTTAAACTCATTAGTTTCTTTTCAATTATCCTGACAATCTTGATAATTGTTATTTTAACGACAATCACTGAATTCACTGTCAATCATGAACAAGCTGTTCAACAGCGAGAATTACATGATGATGAACGCTAACTATCAAAAAAAAGACTGGTCAATCCAGTCTTTTTATTTTCCTTTCGACTTGATGAACACAACTCGTGTACAACTAAAGCTAATCGGAATCATTACTAGTGTTGTAATCCCAAACACAAGCGTTGGTAGTGACCCAATTATGACTTCTAAACCAATATAGATGAGATTACTTAATCCAAATTGACACCCTAAAACAATGACTGCAAACCGCCAAAAATGCTGCCAACTATACGCTTGGGCATATGTATAGCGACTATTGAGTAAGTACGAACCAATCACGGTAATAAAATACGAACTACTATATGCGAGAAAAGCTGGTATCACCAACCCAAACAGCCAAAACAACAAATACTGACTCAACGTATTGAAAATACCAATACTCAGAAACCGCCAAAATTGCTTTACCACTGATAACCACCTCGTTGTCGCTTTTGAACTTGTTTTCGCCAAATGATGATCCCAATCAAACTACAACTACTCACAACCGTGACACTCGTGCCAAAACGCAGTCCAGGAGTTTCATACGTGAAGACTAAGTCGTGAGTCCCAGGTGGCAGTGTCACCCCAATTAATCCACCTTGGATGCTCTTAACTACTTGTTTGTGCCCTTGGTTGATTTGTACACTCCATCCTGAATCAAAAGCAACTGGGAAAACAAGGGTTTGACTTTCAGTGATTGTCACTTGTTGTTGCCACATATTCCCTTGATAAATTGGTAATGACTGTGGTACTAACGCTGGGTGAAATGTCTTTGCATCAGCAAAAAATAACTGAAAACTATTCACCGTATTTTGCCACAATGGATAGTACCCACTTGGAAGTTGCAAGGTGATTTCACGCATTGTTGGTGTCACCGGAATCGCTAACGTTTTCGCTTGCATATAGTGGGCAGTATCATTTTTGGTATCATACGCTTGCCCATCGATATACACAGTCATTCCCGGCAAATTACTCACGTACCATTCACCACTTTGATTGTCACATGGAATAGTTAAAAAACTATCAACTGCAACGTGTAACACGCCTTGTTCAATTGTCAGATTTGGACTTTGTTGAACAAATTCAGTTAGCTGTTGCGTCGCGACTTCAACTTGTTCACGCCAAGGATAAGTTGGCAGCGAGGCTTGAATTTCCGGTTCCGGTGCTAAAAACGCTTCATTGGCGACAAGATCACGCATAACCCAGGGAATTTGTGCTAGTTCTGCAGTTGGTACGTAATAACGATATGTTTTCGCAAATTGACTTGGTAATTGATACAATTCACCAATCGCTGTGGAATCAACAAAACTTGCCGTCGGTAACGGTTGTTGACTTTCATTGGATAAAATCGTATATTTCACCCCCAGTAACCAATGCGTTAACCGATTGTATTTAAATGAGCGCACCCAATAGCGCTGCCAATACGCATCGACTTCTTGCTCAATTCCATGTAAAAAATTAAATAACTCATGCGTTGAAGTTTGATAAAGCGAATGATAAATATGCGGTGTATTTAATTGATACGCTAATCCTTGATTATAGGCAAAATAATCAGTTTTTTCATTGGTAAAATCACTCGCAAAGCGCCATAAAATTTCATCGCTCCCCAATCCAGCTTGAACATCAGCATAAGCGACTGTGCGCTCCATAATCGCGTCGACTTGACTTGCAGCAACAAAACTTGGCTGTTGATTCCCAGACCAATAAATAAAATAACTAAATTGGAAACAGCCAAAACAACCAACAAGCAGTGCTAGCCATTGCCATTGACGTTTAGGACGAACAATCATGATGCCACCAGTGATGACAACCACAAACCCGAGTGGGATGATACTCCAAATAACAACTCGCCAAAACGTATCGATGACTGGCTGGTCAACTGGTAATTGATACCAAGCTACACATCCACTCACAACGAGCAGTGTTAACAGTCCAAATGTGATTGCGAAAGTCGGGACACTTTTTTGGCGTTCTAAGCGATCATACGTCACAATCGCAAAAGTTAACACCAAAAATGCGACTAAATAGAGATTACGGAACGTAATATTACTGAATCCAGCTAAAATTTGATTTGTCAGTGGCCAAGCAAAAATTGCGAGGCTACTCCCAATTGCGACTAACACGATGATGCGCACATGTTTCGACCAGACTTGATGCATTTGTCCAAATGCCAAGAAAATGACTGGAGCTAATGTCGCCGTTAGTGATTGCCACATACCACTGCGGCCAAATTGTGATTGCGCCAAAAAGGGATGAATCTTCATTGTCACTGGTGGCAATAATAAGCTTTGCCATAACATGAGCCAGTTCGTCAGCAGTTGCTGCCAACTTGGTGTTTTTGCTAACGCATCATTTAAGCGGGGATTGCCGAGTAAGACGTGGACCGTTGGAAAAAACGCGAAGGCTGCTAAAGCCAAACCGAGCGCGTATAACCCTAAATACGCCGCAATTTGTTGAATCCAACGTCGGAAATCAAAAAAGTATGGCTGCTTCGCAAGCAGTGCGGTGCGCACACAAAAATAACTAAAACTGAGTAACGATAACCCAAAACAAAAATACAGATTAATCGTCACCGCCAAAGCGACAGCAAGCGACATTGGCCAGTAGCGACGTTTTTGAATCACCCATTCCATTGCAATGAAAAACAGTGGTACTAGGCAGAGAAAATCATTGAAATGATTAAACCAATAATTCATAATCAATGGACCTGAAAAGGCATAACTGAGACCACCGAGCACAAGTAACCAAAAAGACTTTACTTTTAAACTTTGTAAAAACCAACTCATCGTCATGCCAGCGAGTGCGAGTTTCAAAATATTTAATCCGAACATGACGGTTGGTAAAAGTGCTTTCGGAAAGAGTAAACTCACTAAAAAAAAGGGACTAAACGCAAAATAAAAACTGTTTGCCCCTAAATAATTAATTCCCAATAAATTATTAAAGCCCCACATTGGTAAGCTGCCTTGATGAAACTTTTCCCATCCATCTAAATAAAATGGTAATTGCTGTTGAATCATATCATTCTGCGTCAACAACACCCCATCAACTAGCCATGGCAGATGTGCCAGCAGCGCAAACCCACAAAAAATTAGCGCTAATTTTATTTGTTTCCCCATCAAAATTACCCCCTATTTATTTCATTGTAGCAAACCACTTTCCATCGAACAAGAAAAAACCGCCACTGTTCCCATGAACGGTGACGGTTTCGACTATTTAATCACTGCTTTTACTTGTGTGACAACATTGTCAACATTGAATCCATATGCTGGAATGACAATATTCGCTGGTGCTGATGCCCCGAAAGTTTCAATTCCAATCACACTTCCATCTAAACCAACATATTGGTGCCAACCAAAGCTTGCTCCCATTTCGATCGCAACACGTGCGCGAATCGCATTTGGTAAGACACTTTCGCGGTAGTCTGCTGATTGTTGGTTAAATAATTCAAATGATGGCATTGAAATCACGCGGACATCAATTCCTTCAGCAAATAAAGCTGCTTTGGCTTCCATTGCTAAATTCACTTCTGAACCTGTTGCTAAAATAATCGCATCAATGCGCTCAACTTCACGACCAATCACGTACGCACCTTTTGCAACTTCCGCTGCACTTGACGTTTCCATCACTGTTAATGGTTGACGTGTTAACACTAATGCTGTTGGCGTTGTTTGACTTTGTAATGCAACTTGCCATGCCCCCTGTGTTTCACGTGCATCCGCTGGACGAATAACGTTCATATTCGGCATTGCACGTAATCCGGCTAATTGTTCGATTGGTTCATGAGTTGGACCATCTTCACCAACAGCAATACTATCGTGTGTTAACACATAAGTAACTGGTTGGTGCATTAATGCTGATAAACGCATTGCCGCTTTTAAATAATCACTAAAGACGAAGAATGTCCCGCCAAAGACGCGTAATCCTTTGTGTAATGCCATTCCGTTCATAATTGCTGCCATTGCAAACTCACGAACACCGTACTGAATGTTACGGTTTGTCATTGATTCTGGGGTTAATAACCCTTCACCATTAATGACTGTCATATTCGAGTGGGCTAAGTCGGCAGAACCACCTAAGAAACAATCTAATTTTGTCGCGATTGCATTGATTGCATCTTGACTTGAATTACGTGTCGCTTGTGATGTCCCCGCTGGAATTGCTTCCATCGCTGCAAAAACATCAGCTGGCAATTCATCTTGAATTGCTTGCATTAACGTTGCATGTTCAGTTGGGTATGCTTTTGCATAGTCCGCTACTAATTGGTCCCATGCTTCATTTGCCGTGATTCCACGATCTTTGACCGTTGTTTGGAAGTGATCATACACAGCTGTTGGCACGCTAAATGGCTCATGATCCCAACCATAAGCAACTTTCGCTGCCGCTGCTTCATTTGCTCCCAGTGGCGCACCGTGCGCCGCATTTGAACCAGCTTTTGTTGGTGCACCTTCACCAATTACCGTTTTAATTTCAATTAAAGTTGGGCGTTTTGTATCCGCTTTGGCTTGCTCAATTGCCGCAGCAATCGCCGCAACATCTGTTCCATCTTCAACTAAAATTGTTTGCCATCCATACGCATCGTAACGCTGACGTGTCTGTTCTGTGTAAGCTTCATCAAGATTTCCATCTAAACAAATATCATTTGAATCGTATAACACAATTAATTTACTTAAATCATGTACCCCCGCAAATGAACTTGCTTCGGCTGAAACACCTTCCATAAAGTCTCCATCACCACAAAGAACATATGTGTAATGGTCAACAACATTAAATTGGTCGCGGTTAAATTTCGCCGCTAAGTGCTTTTCTGCTAATGCCATTCCAACTGCCATTGCAATTCCCTGACCAAGTGGTCCTGTCGTCGCATCAACACCAACAGTGTGCCCAAATTCAGGATGTCCTGGGGTTTTTGAGTCCCATTGACGGAATTGTTTTAAGTCTTCGATTGAAACATCAAATCCTGTCAAATGTAATAAACTATACAGCAACATCGATCCATGTCCCGCTGATAAAACAAAACGATCGCGGTTAAACCAAGTCGGATTATTTGGATTCACCGTTAACGTCTTTGACCATAACGTATACGCCATCGGTGCGGCTCCCATGACAATTCCCGGGTGACCCGAATTTGCCTTTTCGATTGCATCGATTCCTAAAGTACGAATACTATTAATTGCTACTTGTTCCATTACTGCAGACCTCCGAAATTAGAAAATATATTTAAACAGTTTTATTGTACTCGATTTATACAGAAAACGCTAGATTTTCCGCCACATTTTAGCGTCTTTTTCCAATAAAATTTTAAGATTAGCGCTTTCATTTTACACTATCTCATTTTCGCAGCGACAAATTGCTGTGCGAGTGCCACAATTGCCGTTGCCGCTTCAGGAGTAGCATGAACAGCTTGCTTGTTGACCATCTGCAGCCTGACCTGTGGATTTTGCACTTGCGTAATTGCTGCTTGTAATTGTTCAAACGTTTCCGCCTTGAAACTAAGGCCGTGTTCAACAAAAAACTGTTGATTTTTTGGCTCAACCCCTGGAAGTGGTTGAAGATGAATCAGGGGGATTTGGGCGACAATCGCCTCAGTTGAGGATAATCCCCCAGGTTTTGTCAAGTAACATTCACACGCCTGTAAATATTCAGCCATACGCGTCGTGTGCGCCAACAATTGTACTTGTGGATTTTGACCATAGCGTTGTTTTAGCTGTGCTTGGACTCGCTTTTGTTGCCCAGTAATGATAATCAACTGCTTATTTGGATAATTTTGAATGAGCGCCACGACATTTTTGAGAACCGCGTGTAAATTGCCCATGCCTAAACTTCCACACGCCACAAGCCAATACTCATGCGTCACATCTAATCCGAGCGCAATCTTTGCTTGCAAGCTTGACTTCGGTTGCTGAAACGCTGCTTGGACGGGAATCCCAAATGGATACAATTGCGTTGCGGCTAAACCATGGCGCTGAAATTCCGCGAGTAAATCGCGATGGGCAATGATATAGGCATCTGCCTTCACTTCAGCTGTAAACGGAGCACAGGTATAATCAGTCGTACAATAAATAATCGGTGGCAACTGTTGGCCATCTGCTTGTAAAGCAGTCAATAACTCCCCTGGAAATACATGGGTAATAATAATCACATCATAGTTATGTGCTTGTAAATACGCTTGGAGCGCATGGCGATGGGCGTAATTCATCCGATACACCGGTGATTTTTTGCTACTCACACGTTCATACAGTTCACCAAGCCAATACACAACTCCAAACACCTTCGGTGCGTATTGTACCGTTTTTATATACGTTTGATCAATCCGCTTAGCAACCCCACTCCCTAGTAACGTATATGGATTCAAACGATCATATCCATGTCCGGCTGCATGTAACGCTTGAGCAATTGCCGCGGCGGCGGCATCGTGGCCACCACCAGTCCCACATGATAAAATTAATGCTTCCATCGTCTCACCTCAACTTTCAAACGCGGCTCATCACTCACAAGTAAACGTTGAATCACCACAATCATAATCCCCGTAAATCCAAGTGCATACGGCAATGGGAGTAATAACCAATACAGCACTGTTGTTAAGCAATACGCACTGATCGTCAAAGCGTAATCTGGCTGGATATCAATGATAAAACGGACAATTACAAAACTTAAAACGAGTAATCCAATCGGTTGCCAGTGGGGCAATAAGCCTAAAACAGCCCCGAACGTCACAGCAACCCCTTTTCCACCTTGAAACTTCGTAAAAATTGGAAAAACATGGCCTAGAACTGGACTCAACATCATGAACCCCACCCAAAAGTCGAGTGGATAACTTGCGATTGTCACATACAAAAACACTGGAACAAATCCTTTCAATAAATCACCAACAAGTGTGAAAATCCCCATTTCCATTCCACCGTGTCTAAAAGCATTGGCGGCACCAGGATTATGATCAGCCGCTTGTTTCACGACTTCTTGCTGAAAGACATGCATTGCAACTTTGGCAAATAAAATACTGCCCACACCATATGCAAACACTAACCAAAGTAGTCGTTCACCCATCATTCTCACCCCACAGCAGATTTTTCTTTGCCTCATTTTAACGCAAGTACAGCAAAAAAGAAACAAAAAAAAGACAAGCGAGTGAAACTTGTCTTTTGAAATACATGCTTATTTAATTGCGGTAATAATATCGGTTTTTGCCGCTTTGCGCGCTGGTACAATTCCAGCCAAGAAGCCAATAACAAAACAGAAAATTAAAATACCACCAACAAGTCCAAAGGTTGGAATCGCAATTTGTTCAATTGCTTGACCAAGTAAATCTGCGGTAACTGCACTCCCAACTGCATTCAGTCCAAGTGTCAGCACCCCACCAATAATAATGGCCAGCACTCCCCCGCTCAATGAAATCGCACACGCTTCACCAACGAAAATTTTGATCACATCATTGACACTCCCACCAATGACTTTGATAATCCCAATTTCTTTATTCCGTTCATAAATTGCCATATCCATTGTATTCGTAATCCCTAAGGCTGAAACAAGTAATGAAATTCCAGCTAATGCCCCAAGGACAATATTAACTCCAAGTAATAACATTTTCGTCTGTTGCTCAAATTCTTTCGCTGAAGAAGTTTGATAGCCTAAATTTTTGATTGCTGCTTCCGCTTCACTTAATTGGTTTACATCAACTACTTTCGCGGCAATCGAGCTAAAGTTTTTCAACTTTGAAGTATCCGCCGGTTGGTCTGGGCTCATTGCTTGATAAAATTCAATTTCACTTTTTAAAATCGTTTGGACAAACTTGCCAGATCCAAGCGCATCATAACTATATTCAGCTGCTTTTGGTGACAAAACCCCAACGATTGTCGTTGAAAATTTCTTCATCGCAAATTTATTGCCTTTATCATCTTCGCTCGTACTATCAGTCCCAATTTTCACTTTTTGGCCAACTAAGGACGTCACCTCTGTCGGATCACTAATTTTCTCGCCCCATTCGTAACCGAGTAAAGTTTTTGCGACTTCATAGCCGATGACAAGCTCACGACTCCCGGCATTCGGTAACCTTCCAGCTTGCAGTTGATTTGTATCAAAATTTGCATAATCATCAAATGCTAAAATTCCCAAATACGTCTCGGCTTTTTGCCACTTAATCATTGTATGAGCATATTGTTTAGGCGTCACACTCGCAAAATAACCGAGTTCTTCAAGTAAGGTGACATCTTTCGCACTCAATGTGCTCCGATCTTCACCACTATCATTACTTTGGTAATTTGGATACACTTGAATTACTGACGTATCCATCATTTCTTGCATTGATGTTGTTAAATAGTTTTCAAAGCCATTCGTGACGGAAATAATGAGAAAAATCGACAAACACCCGATGACAACCCCACTCATTGTAAAGAGTGTACGGGTCCGTCGCTTCCACATATTCCGCCAAATAATCTCGACTAAATCACGAAATCGCATTAGTTAGTACCAAAACCAAAGAAGCTCTTAATTTTATCCCAGAAACTTTGTGGTTGTTCTTGTTCTGGCTGGACTGATACTTCTGGCGTTGCTGAGACGGTTGTCATTGCCTCGACTGTCCGTTGGGTTCCTGTTGCATCTTGATACGTAACTGTTAACTTCGCTGGTGTATCGCTCGTTACCGTTGGTACTGGTAGACTAATATAACCTTCACTATCACTATCAACATTCCCTAGCGTTTGATCAACTGTTTGCTCACCAACCGTTAATGTCGCTTTTGCTTGACGAATTTTCGTTGTCCCTTCGTTCATCAACGTCGCACTCACTGCACCATCAATGGCTTGAACACCAGTTAAACTAATATTCCCCGTATTTTGAACCATGACACCAATTGTTTTAGTAATTTCTTCTTCAGCTTGATCACCGACACTGAACATCACGCTTGTATTAAAATTGTAAACACCATCTTGAATCGCTGGCGAACTTTGTAATGTCATTGTTACTTCGCGGACATCTTGATAACCAATTCGTCCGACATAAATTTCATTCGTCGTTCCAACCGGCATAAACGGATCAAGTGTTGCTTTGCCTTCAACGTTAGTAATTTTCAAGGATAAACCATAAATTGTTCCCGCACTTAAATTTTCAATCCGGAACGTAACTGGGAATGGTTGCCCAGGCTCAACACTTGAAGCAACTTTCACTTCACTAATCCGAATATTTTTTGATTGAATGTGACTTCCGACTGAACTTGTCCCACTTTGGTTTTGCGTTGAATTATCTAGACTCTCCGCAAAAGTTGGCGCAATTACTCCTCCAGCTAAAATTGTTGCTAAACTCATGATCGTTATTGTTTTTTTCATTGTTTGTTTCATTGTTCTACTCCTTCTTGTTCTTTGACTAGCACGCCATCTTTCATCTCAATTAAACGATCCGCATAATCATAGACGACATGCGAATGGGTCACGACGACAAATGTCATACCTTCTTCTTGATTTAATTGTTTCAATAAATTTAAAATTTCGATTGAAGTTTTCGAATCGAGATTTCCAGTTGGTTCATCCGCTAAAATAACTTGGGGATTGTTGACTAACGCCCGTGCAATCGCCACCCGTTGTTGTTGCCCCCCTGATAATTCGGCTGGCAAATGATCCATCCGATCACCAAGTCCGACTTTTTCAAGCATCAATGCCGCCCGCTTGCGCCGTTCACTTTTACTAACCCCCGCAAAAGTTAATGGTAATTCGACATTTTCAAGTGCACTTAATTGCGCTAATAAATTATAACTTTGGAAAATAAAGCCTAAATGACCGCGGCGAAAAAGCGCTAATTCATTTTCATTCATCTTTTCTAAATGTTGACCGGCAATAACCATTTCACCTTGATCGGTCGGCATAATCCCACTCAAAACATTCAGAAATGTTGATTTTCCCGAACCTGATTCACCAATAATGGCAACAAATTCACCAGCCTTGACTTCAAGGCTAATCCCTTGCAAAATGGCAACTGTTTCTTTCCCCATCGGAAATGATTTATAAATATCACGACATTGAATCATCTTCGTTCTCCTTTTCATCGGCGTTAGCTGTGACTTATTCACGGTCTTCTATTAGATTTAAAATAGTACCTTGCAATACACAGTAATATGCTTTACTACGATAATAACACAGTACTTTGCATTGCACAATAGCAAAAATAAAAAAAGTCAAAAATTCTTCAGTTGAATTTTTGACTTTTCTCATTAACAGCCCCTTATTTTACACACCGTATAATTTATTTGCTAATTGTTCATATGCTTCGACATCTTGTTCCATCACAGCAATGGCATCGAGCCAAAATTGCTCATCTTGGACATTAATTCCCATCGTTTGCGTGACCGCCTCGATTTCGGCTTTTCCAGTTAAGCGTAACATCGTGTCATACTGCTCACAGAACGTCTCAGGATTTTCTAAATATTTGGCATATAAGCCTTTCGCATAAAGCAAGCCAAAAGTATATGGGAAGTTATAATAGTGGAAACTTGGAATAAAGTAATGCGGTGTCATCACCCAGGCTAGTCCTTGACTTTCACTTAAATCAACCGCTTCACCATATGCTTTTTGTTCACATTCACGGTATAATTCGCAAATTTCTTCGCGGCTGAGTAACCCTTGTTCTCGGCGTTTAATGACTTGATCTTCAAACATGAAGCGAGCATATACCCCATTATGAATGAGCGCATACGTACTTAACTCTTGATTCAGCATCGCAAACCGCGTTTGATCATTTGCTTTCGCCTTCATCGCTTCAGCAATGAAAATTTCATTGAGCGTTGAAGCTGTTTCTGCCAATGGCATCGGATAACCCGTATTTAAAATCGACTCTTGATTCAGCACGTGGCCATGATACGCATGACCAAGCTCGTGTGCTAACGTTGACACATCATTATACGTCCCGTTATAGTTCATCAAAATCCGACTTTCCCCAACGCCACGAATATTTTGACAAAAAGCACCGCCAACTTTATCGGCTTTCGGTAAAAAATCAACCCACGCTTGTTCAATTGCCGCCGCAATAAACTGACTCATTTGTGGATGCACGTTCGCTAACGTCTCAATCACGAAGTTACTCCCTTGTTCTAAGTCGAAATCAAGTTTTCCCTTACCAAGTGGTGCATAAAAATCGTATGGTTTCAAACCACCAACATGACCTAACAATCGGGCTTTCATCGCATAGTAGCGTTGAAAAATTGGTAACGATTGCTCCATCACGCGTAACATTGTGTCTAATGTTTCCCGTTGCAAATGTGAATCAAGTAACGTTTGCTCTAATAATGAGTCATATCCACGCAGCTTCGCTTCAGTAATTGACTCACCTTTAATCGCATTTAATGCCATAGCGACACTATCAGCAACACTCGCATATGACTGCGTTGCACGTTCATACGCTTCACGGCGCAAATCAGCATCAGCATCCATTAAAAATTTGCTTACCATTGAAATCGGGAAAATTTGCTCTTCATTATCAATTTGTAACGTAAAAGTTAACCCCGATGTCAATTGATCACGCATTTGCGACCAAGCACGACTCCCAGTCAACTGCATTTTCGCTAACACTGCTTCCTCTTTTGCGGTCAATAAGTAACGGGCATGTTCACGATGTTTACGCAATAAATATTCGTGATCCATCACAAGCGGATCACCACCAATAACAAAGAGTTCTTCAAATAACTCTTCACTCGCCATCGCCAAATAGTCAGAAAATAAAACATCCAAATTGGCGTAATCACTTAATTCAACTTGTAAGCGATTCAATAAATTAACCGCTGCTAAATTTTTCGTATTTACCGAACTCGAAAGGTTCGCAAATGCACCTAACTTTGAGGCTAGTTCACTCGCTTGTTGTTGTAACACTAACACTTGATTGACAATTTTGACTTCAAAAGCATCACTAGTTGTTAAAATCCGTTGAATCTCATCATAACAGCCGAGTAACGTTTGGATATCCTCTTCAATTTTTGGATCGGTTTCATCTTGATATAACGGTGTTAAATCCCATGTTGTTTGCATTTGAAATCCCCCTCATAGTTTCTTAGTTTTTACTATTATAATGAATCAGCTTGTTGCTTGTCTAGTGGTTTTTGACTCTTAGTTCGTTCAAGTTTAAAAACTTCGTAAACACTTGATCGTAACCAATCATCTTCATCTGAACTAAATGTAAAGCAAACTGCACTCACAATGAAAAATGCTCCAAAAAATGGTCGTTCGATAATGACAATCATCCCAATCGCATACAATAACAAAACAAAGCTTGGCCGAACTGACTTCGTCATCGTATAAATAATTACCGACCGAATCGCAGCCAAACTCAATAAAAATAAAATCGTCCCTAAAATATAGGTAAATAAGTTAACGATTGGATCAGGAATAATTTGGTGGCTCATCTCTTCATAGTAATTGATATCATACTGTAAAGGCATCAACGTTTTATTGAAAAAATATTCAATAAATCGGTATGATAAATCACCAATTTCAGTTGCAACCGCGACCAAAAATGCTAAACGGCCAAAAATAAAACTATATTCGCGATAATTCGTTAAGCCCTGTTCCCGTACCCTTAAGACGAGTAACATCCCCATTGTTCCCAATAAACCGATCAATGCGCGTTTATCAAAGAAGAATAACACAATAAATAAAATCAAAATCGCTAAAATGATCTGACTATTTCCTCTTTGCCGATCAAAGCGAGCAATAACGTTAATAATGCCAAATTGTACAAATGACAAAATGACATAGAGTAACATCGGAAAGGTGAAAAACTGTAAAAGCGACATTTTCGAAGGGAATGATACGAAAATCCCCGTCTCAATTTCGCTCGCAAAATAAAGAATTGGAATATTGTGAATTGTAATTGCAAGCGAATCAAACTCAAAAAAAATACTTCCAATTAATAACCCAAATTGTAAACAATAATAAAAAACAAAAATCAAACAGTTCAAAATTACCGCTAATTTACTAATATTATAGATATGCTTCATCTATTTAACGCCTCTTTTTCATATTTTCCAATTAAGTGTAGCATTTTTTTGGGCTTGAAATTAGTAATTATGTCAATTTTTAGGTTTTTTTTTAGGTTTATACATAAAAAAAGCCATCTCAATTCAGAAATGGCTTTAAAATTATAATTCGTTTTCATCTTTGTGATCGTGTGATCCTAAGTAGGTTGCAGCTGCAAACCCAGCAATCATCGTCACAAGACTGATTAATCCTTGTGTCAATCCAGCTTCAAATCCTGGGAAAATGATGAAGACTGAACCAAATACTAATCCAATAATCACCGCATACATCGTCGCTGGATAACGTTTTAGTAAGTAACTAATCACCTTACTACTAATGATAAATCCAACAGCAACTCCCATTCCAACCGGAATTAATAAGGCAATATTTAAATTTGATACTGCTGAAATAATCGTTGTGTAAGCACCTAAAATGAGTAACACAAACGATCCACTGATTCCTGGCAATAAAGTAGCCATACTTGCCAACCAACCACTAAAGAACAGGAAGATTCCACTTGATAAAGTTAATTCCGTAATCACTTTTGCCGCTTCCTCACCTTGTAACAACCCTAACCCAATGACGAACGCAGTTGCTGCTGCAACAATCACGTATTGTGGCGTTTTAAAATTTGTCCGGTGATCCGCTTGACGAAGTAAATACGGTAAAATCCCGGCAATGAGACCTAAGAAGAAAAAGTTTGTCGGTTGTGGATAAGTCTCCAATAAAAACTCGATAACACTACTCAGTAAAATAATGACCGTTCCCATCCCAATTCCTAGTGGGATTAAAAACTTCAAACTTTTTACAGGGTGGCTAAAGAAATTTCCAATTGAATCGAGTAATTGATCATAAATTCCAAGCAGAACTGCAATCGTCCCACCACTCACACCAGGTACCAAGTCTGCCGCTCCAACTAACATCCCCCGATAAATATTTTTCCATTCAAGTAAATTTTTAAATTTCATTTTTTTTGCTCCTTTTAATCTAATTCAGATTCTTATCTATTATACAAAAAAATGCTGAATTTGTCGCTAGTCGTTTTCACGAAAAAAAGTGATACTTCACCTTTTTGGTCAACTATCACTTTTATTCCTACCTTTATTATTCGATACCACCTGTGATGCTATTTTCAACATCCCATGTCACATAACCAACAGTCGCACCTAAGTAGACCATACAATCATAAATACTTAATTCCTTCGGTAATTCAATTACTTTCGTAAACGTTTTCGTTTCTCCTGATGCTAGTGTCCCAACTTCCATCTGTGGATGCGTTGTTTCATTAGCACTAACCAATGAGCGCGAGTATTCTTTCGACGTATACTTATCAATCAATGAAATGAAGACATCATTCGGTAATTCGAGCGCTTCCTTCCCTTGATTTGTCACTGTGAAATCAATCTCAACCGCTTTTTTCCCTTCAACTGGAGCATTTTCTGTATCGCTAAATGTCCCAATATATTCATTGACAAAATCAATTTCAATCATAAATTCTTTTTCATCTCGTGGATTCACTTCAGTATATGGTGTTCCTACAGGCATTAAAAACGTATTTTCTTCTGTCATTGTCACAACAACTTGTTGTTCAGTCGGTTCTTCATTCACTACCGAACTCGTTCCGCACGCTGCCAGTGTGACCGTCAATGTCATGACTGTCACTGCATTTATTATTTTTTTCATTTTATTTTCCTACCGTTTTCCGTTTATTTATTTGATACCAAATAATTGCAATGAAGCTAAGCATGATGATTAATCCACTAAAATCAATCCAAACATCAGTTAACAATCCCGCGCGATTTGGAATAAACGTTTGAAGCGTTTCATCCATCACCGCAGTCACTAACCCACTTAATGCACTAAACATCACTGTCAGCCACATTAATGTTCGACATTCACGTAATGAATAGCGTCTTTGTTTCGTTTGTGCTTGATAAGTCGGTCGCGTCAATTTAGTCACTATTACTTGAGTAACTTTTAACCAAAATAACCATAACCACAAGCCTAAAATCGCATATTCACTGAAATGTGCTAATTTACGAATAAAAAATTGTAATTGATCACTCGTAAACCAACTTGTCACCGTTGGAAATAGTTGACTCATTAACCGGACAATTTCACCACTCACTGAGCTTGATTCAGCGCCGGTTTGGAGAGAATGCGAAAAGATAAAGCCAACCCAGGCAACGACAAGTAATCCCGTCCCTAAGATGCTCAACCATTGCTTTTTTGTGTTCATCATGTTGCTTATTGCCTCGTTTCAATTAATTGTTGCGCTGTGCTTTTGCTAGCTTAAGTTTGGCTGGTGTAACATCAGCACCTGTTTCGTCAACGACTTTAATATTTAATAAGTGACTATTCACATTTGCACGGAATAATTTTAAGTATTCTTGGCGTAATGCTTGACGCTCTTTTTGTTCTGTTGGCGTTAATTCGCGCTCACGAGCAAGACGCGCTAATTCATTAATACGATCGATTAGTTTTTGATTCATTGTATTTCCTACTTCCTCTTATTTATGAATAAAGTCTTTAGACTGTTTAAATTATAGCAAAAAATAGCTAAAATGGAAAGATTTCGCATTGACTCTTAATCTTTCTTTTTCTGCCTTCACCGCTGAATGACTTAGTTTACGCTCGCTACTCACCTTAATTAGACGATCAGCCTAACAATGCCCCGCTTTAGCATTGATTATTCACAATGCTGAGGCGCAAAAGGAGTTACAAACAGCCTCTTACTGTTTGTAACTCCTTTCTACTTTCCATCCTATTCCGCTTTGGTGATCTTTTCTTTGTTGAGTTTGAAAATCCCTAAAGCTACCACTTAGCCATCAGAAGCTATTGCTCACTTAATCAAATTGGATTAAACACCAGTGTCAGGCGCTCTCTTTTTCACCTTAGTTAACTAGCTATGAAAAACGGCTTCAAGCACTCACGCTTTCTAAACACGCTTCCAGTTTCGAATCTCGAAAAAACACCCACCAAAATTGCGCAATCTCAGCTTGCTATTTTGATGGGCTTATTTTTCATATCGATTCGATGCTACTTTTTCAATTGGTAGTAGCACCACTGTCAGACGCT
>JBOFQK010000033.1:0-2188 GCA_051660865.1 Culicoidibacterales bacterium
ATTATAACAACTAATTTTAATAATGTAAAGTATACTTAAAGATACTTTACACCATTTGAAAATAATCTTATACTAAAATAACTAAGAAGCTGTAAAGTTAATTTGAATCTTAGTTAAAAAGGAGAATAAAATGAAAAAATTATTAATTTATTTCTTGCAATGGTAATTGCTGGAACAATGATGCCCTTGGTAACTTTTGCTAATGAAGAAGTGAAACCGTTAGCAATGCTTTCTGATGTAGGTACAGTTGATTTAAATTTAGACGGTCTTGTCCTAACAACTGAATACCATCCATTTGAAATTAGAGCAGTAAAAATGGATCATGATGAGATTTACATTTTAGACGCTCAAAATGGTGAAATGAAAGAAATAATTCACTTTTATGAAGAAGTCTCTACTTATAATTACAGTCAATTTTTCGTTTTGAGAGATAAGTATGATGGTCCAGTAAAGACAACAGTTGAGGTTGTACTTGAGCTTTGGTCATCCGGTTCTTTCCGCCAAATTAATCGAGTGTTAAGTCACAAAATTTTTGCGAGTGGAAATAGTTCAACAACATTGGAGGATAAATCAACGCAAGTTTCATCACAAACAGGTGCTTACCCAACGAGTGGAGTCAATATTTCAGGAAGTGGTGTTATCACACAAGTAACAACAACTTTAACTAGCGGTAGTTTTTCACTCTCAGCACTACAATCAGCTGGCTTTACAGTATCTTCATCTAGTGGGACAACACGATATTTAAGAAAATATACAGCTGTTACAGGCTCTTATCGAGTATATTAATGAAAATAATCTCAGTTACGAAAGAGGAGTAAAATAATGATAGAAATGATAATCGAAAATATTTTAAATTTCCAGATATTTGCTGCAATTGCAGTTACACTGAGTATTGCACTCATTATCGTTGTTACACCGCTAATACTAATCGAAAAGTATTTTCAACTCGTACTAAGCAAAAAAACAAAACTGATAATTGTTGTTATCGCAGTTAGTGTGATTATCATAGCACTTCAAATAAGTGCAATGGCTAGTAATCAACTATTTTTCACGCCACTGGAGTATTTATATCAATAAGATGCATATAAAAAGCAGTGATTCATTAAAATCACTGCTTTTTATTAGCCAGATGTAGCAGCTACTATGCTATTTTTATTTTATTCAAAACAAAGGTATCAACAACAATCATCGCAAGAGTAGAATCATTTCAAAGGGGGGGATTGGGTCATAAAATGCTAGAAATCCAGGGATGAGAGTAATCGCAATTAGTAATGCGTATCAGAGTCCTTATTTAGAAAATTCGGTAAGTTTTTGTTCAAATTGTTGTTTATCGCTCACTATAAATCCTGACTTTCAAGCTATAGATATCAACTCCTGCATGATAACTTTTTTAATTGAATAAGACAATGCTAAAGAATGTTACCAATTATCGGTGAATATTGGGGTTTTTAATGTGTGATAATAGCTGTTGTAGGTGTTGTTTGTGCATCGATGCTTGAACTGGATTATTGAGATGTGTATAAGTAAATGAAAGTTGAAGATAAATTACTGCCATAAAACTGAGTGTGGCTTGCTTGTCGTTTTACGTAAGGAAATGGTCAGTACGAATGATAATTTTTTTGCCAAGATGAAGACGAATCGACAAGTGAAGTTTCTGTCTAGTGGTGATTGTACGCGTATTATCGAAAAAACAGACACTGTTATTAGTTGATGAATTAACTGGTTCACTGGATACCGCAACTGGTCAAGAAGTCTTGAAAATTTTCCAACAATTGATGAATGATGGTGTCCAATGTATGATCATCACCGATGATGCCAATGTTGCTAAAAATTGTTGTTCGCGGTAAAAACGAACTTGCGATCCCAATTTCAATCGTTGGCAGTAAATGCGTAATTATATCTCTTTCATCTTTTAGCAACTATTCTAGCTGTATCGAGCTATAAAGTAAATAATCATTTAGTAGTGACATAACAAGTAAATTCAGCATAAAATAAGAGAATTAAATAAAAAAGAGGAATTTAAATGAAAAAACTATTCTATATACTAATAATTGTCTTTACACTTGTTATAATGAGTGGCTTATTACCAGATAGCTATCCTCAATTAGTAGATTTTGAAAGTGGGACGAGCATTTTTCATGGTATTGATATGGGTGGAAACTGGCAAGGGAGCTTTCTGAGTATCAAT
>JBOFQK010000034.1:0-1310 GCA_051660865.1 Culicoidibacterales bacterium
GAGTGTCTAATCACGTTGGAAACGGCCAAGTATTCAGGTTTCCACCAGTGTGGCTAGAAAATAAGCAAAATCAAAGCGAGTTCCTCATGAACTCATGAGAGTTTGCGATTTTCTGAACACTGGAGTGATTAGCACGTTAAAACTAAGTGCTGACACCGGTGCCAAAAACTAAGCAACAAAGTTGGCATAACCTGATTCAGCCTTTACTTGCTTGCAAAAACAATACGACTATTTGATAGCCGATTATCAATGGTCGTATTTTATTTTGCGAACCGCAAGCAATTCTGCTTTGGTATCAATTGGTGCAGAACCAGCTTCATCACTCAAATAGCAAGGCGGTATGTGAAATAAGTGAATGGGTGTAGGCAGCATAACCTGATTCAAGCTTCAGCTCCCTGAAAAACATGTGTGACTACTTGATTTACTTGTCAAATAGTCACACATTTATTTTCTTGGTCACTGATGGGATTTTATCCCACCGCTTTCATCACTCAAATTGAGATGCCGTCACAACCATTTACGATTTCACGAGCCTTGCAGGTGGAAGCATGATATAAAAGTAGAGCGTTTGAGCACGTTGTCAAACCATGCTAATGAGGACATTGAATCGGTATGCCAAAAAAGTAAAACGCAAGAGAATTCCTACAAGAATTCATGGAGGTTTACGTTTTGGCGAGATTCAAAGTGCGAAACGCGTTTGAAGTAAATGCTGACGGTGGTACTACAAACCAAGCAAACAAGGTAGTATCGAAGCGAGCGAAAAATTAAAGACTTTGTTACGTTATCAAGTGTCGCCCAAAACCGAATAATAATTTTCAACTACAATCTTGACGTGTCACCCACGCAAGATTTTTTATTTTTTGAGGAATTGAGAAAAACATGCCAAAATATGAGAATTTGATGTATAATAATAAAGAAAAAACGAAAGTGAGTCGACGCTAATGATTACTTTTCAACGGATAACTGTTGATGATTTTGAAGCTTTTACCTATATCGCACGATGGGATAACGATCCCGAATTGGCTGAATTTTTGCGCCCTAATTTTAGTCTTGAGCCACTCCCACAAGTGACGGCGAAACAATTGCATCAGGCATTTATCCAAAACCACACGCGCAAACACTTGTTTTTGATCAAAGCGAATGGTGAACCAATTGGGAATGTGAGTTTAGAAGCCAACTTTTTCATGTTGCTCTCACGACCAGACGCTGCTTGGGTGAGCCTGTGTATTGGTGAAGCTGCTTGGCGGGGCAAGGGAATTGGGCAACAAGCCTTAGCATTTATTGAAGCGGTTGCACTTGAGCAAGGATAT
>JBOFQK010000035.1:0-4308 GCA_051660865.1 Culicoidibacterales bacterium
CAACGGCTTGATGTCCATTTGTACCATGCTTGGTGGCAATTGACGGATAAAAAGTTTGGGACTGGTGCCAAATATATTTGGATTCGCAACAATGGTTCAACGTTAATTAGCCAATTATTCGATACGATTATTTTCACGGTCATTGCCTTTACAGGTGTATTACCGATGGAAGAAATGATTGGGTTAATTATTCCTTCGTACATTTTAAAAGCGATGGTCGGTGTCCTCGATACCCCAGTCATTTATTTAGCGAAAAAATGGCAAGCTGAAGGGAAGATTCCCCAAGAACAAACAACAAGTTCACAACTTGACAGTGTTCAAACACTAGAAACTGCCTAACTCTAAACGAAAAAACAGCCTCAAGATTTACTGAGTAAACCTTGAAGCTGTTTTTTTTTGACGTTTTTTAATTATGGACGCATTCCTGGACGCGGGCCACCCATTTGGGTTCCACTCTCGCTGCCATCATTGGTCGTAATATTACCACCATTATTCGTATATGTTCCACTTGCATCGATTGCTGTATTCCCATTACCAGTACATGTGAGGTTGAGCGTGCCACCATTAATAGTTAAGGTTCCATTTGAGTCTAAACTATCACCATCAGAGACAACTGTAATGTCGCCGCCATTGATCGTAATTGCCGCACCCGTTGTCGTCGCAAACGGATCATTACCATTTCCTGAACCATCTGCTCCACCTGCAGCATTAAAGCCATCATCGCTTGAAGTAATATCATACGTTCCACCATTGACCGTGATTGATAGCCCTTCAATGCCTTCATATGTGTAAGGAATGTAGAAGTCACCACCGTCTAGGGTCATTGCGGCATCGGTGTGAATGGCATCATCACCACTTTGCAGATTGAACGTTCCCGCAGCAATCGTAATATTACCACCGGCATGGATACTATCATCGCTTGAGTTAATCGTAAAGTCACCATTGCTAATCTCAATTGTTTGATCACTTTTTAGTCCTTTTTGGCTTTCACTCACTGTTGTTGTCGTTTTCGCCCCACTTCCAGTTGTGAAGTCATACGTTCCACCTAAAATTTCAAGGCTACCACTCGCGCTGACGGCATCACCTTGGGCTGTAACTGTTAATGTCCCACTTTCCATGTAGAAGAACCCTTTCGTTGTGTCTTCTAAATTTTCAACTTGAATTCCATCTTTACCGCTCGTCAGCTCAAGGCTCGCACTTGCAATCCGGACACTATCATTCGCCGCAATGGCGTGGTTCGCGGCAGTAATCGTATATGTTCCACCAGTAATAACGACATCGTCTTTTCCAACAATCCCGTGACCTGTTGCAGAATCGATTACTAATGAACCTGTTCCATTAAACGTCAGATCACTTTTTGAGAAAATGACACCATCGACATTATTTTCACTATCGGCAACAAACGTCCCTGTTGTAGTTAACGTATTCGTCGTTCCTGCTTTCAATGTCACAAATACTTTATTTGCTGATTTAACATAAATTGGCGCTGAACTGCTTGACGTAATCGTTGCATTATCTAATACGATTTGGACTTTATCCGTATCGGCGACATCGACAATAATTTGCCCTTCGCTTAACGTTCCCGAAATCACATAGACACCAGCTTGGGTAATTGTCACACTTTCGCTACCTAAAGTAATCGCCGTTGCACTACTTTCATCATAGCCAATTTCTTTATCACGAGCGGTGAACATCTCACTACTTGCGACTTCCGTTGTTGTTTCGCTACTTGTCTCGGTTGTTGTCTCCGTTGTTGTCTCACTTGTCGACGTTGATGGTTGTGTTGTTGAAGGCGTCGTTGTTGACGGTTGCGTTGTTGTTGTTTGTTGCGTTGTACAAGCAGTTAAGCTGACAACGAGCGCTAAGCTCGCTAAACTTGTTGAAATTTTCTTCATAATTATTCGCTCCTTATAATTCATTATTGAGGGTTTGTAATGGTGATACGCTAATTTCTAAATTCCCATTTCTGACGCGCATCGCATCAATAAAGGCTTTTTCATCTTCAAAGTTTTTAAGTTTGATATTGTACGTTAATTTATATAAACTTCCCATATTCGTCGTTTTCACCAGCGTTAATTTATGGCTCGTCGTATATTGGTCCATTAAATCATCAAATACATTCGTATAGTTTAAATCTTCCGGAATTGTGACAGTCACAGTTTTATCAAGTGGCTGGTGATTTTCACCAAAGCTGCTTTGGCTGTACAGGAAGGTAATCGCCGAGACGATGACGGTAAATAAGACCGCATAGCCTAAATACCCCATTCCAAGTAATAACCCTGCACTCATGGCGATGAAAATTGCCCCAATTTCTTTCGCCGAACCAGGGACACTACGGAAGCGGACAAGTGAGAAGGCACCAGCAACGGCAACCCCAGTCCCAAGATTACCATTTACCATCATAATCACGACGCAGACAACAACTGGTAACGTTGCTAACGTCACGACGAAGCTTTTAGAGGCGTGATTTTTGTAAGTATAGACGAGTGAGAGGAAAAATCCGACTCCTAACGAAACGGCGACACAGAGTAAAAATTGTGTCAGTGAAATTGTCATTGCTAAATCAGTATCAAAAATTCCAGTAAATAAATTTGCCATTGTAAAATCCTACTTTCTTTTCATAATTGCTTTATATGTATTTCCATATTTGGAAAATGATGTTTGATAAATTTTATTTTCCGTTAAAAATTTCGTCAACCATAATGGAATCCCACCAGCGACTTTAACTTCCATCAACGCCATATCAGCGGCAATAATCGGTTCGCCAAATTTTTGACTCCGCAGCGTTAACTCCTCTTCGCGCCACACGATATTTTCGTCAAAGGTAATCCGGACCGACGAATCATCAATCCCAAAGAAGGCTTGGCGATCATAAGCGATAAATACTTTTGGCGCTAGTCCTTCGTACATCGTTTTAAAATATTCAATTTCTTGACCAATTTGGGTTTGCGGCAAACGATAGTCACCTTCAAAGTAATCAGTCGCTTCCTGTTCGGGGAGCGCAATGCGGCGTTTATAGACAACCGATTGATATTTTTTCTTCAGTTCCAAAAAGACTTCAGTGTCCGCTTTAGCACTACCATAGCTGCGTAAACGGAGTTTTTCTTTATACACCGACGGTTTTTCCAAACTGCGTCGGATAATTAAAAAGTCGGGAGTATCATAATAAAGATTGAAAATACTATTTTGCCCAAATTCATCTGGGCGCATATACGTTTCAAAGAGTGCTAAAAGCGCTGCCTTTTGCTCCTTAGTAATTAAATATTTCAGCTCGTAGCGTTTAAATGTTGTTTTTGGTTGCATAATTTTTTTCCTCCTGTTGTTTTGCTTAAACTTAGTATACGAAGCGAACCTAAAGTTAACTTAAAGCTGAAACATTTTTTTTGAAAAAAAAAAGCAATCCGTTCTCGGACTGCTTTTGAGCGTGAATTATGGGAGGATTACTTCAATCGTAACACTTGTCCCATCGGAACTTGTCGCGCTAATTTTGCCTTTATGCTTGCGTACAATCGCTTTGGCTAACGCTAAGCCAATGCCAAACCCACCAGTTTGGGAATTTCTTGATTCATCGTGGCGATAAAAGCGATCAAAAAACTCCGGATGTTTACCAATTGCGATTTGTTCGACGGCGTTTGTTAACCGCAGGACGACTTTTTCATGTTTTTTCGTCAAACTGAGGTGAATTTCACCATCAGTCGGCGTATATTTAAAGGCATTATCCAATAAAATATAGCATAGTTGGCTAATGGCTTGTTCATTGCCATCATAAACAATGTCTGGCTTAATCTCGGCAACGAACGGTTTGTGTTCACTTAAGGCTAAACTTTCATAACTTTCGGTCACCATTTCACAAAGCTGTGAAAAATCAAACGGTGCGCGCGCTAACGTTTGTGCTTCATCCATCCGTGAAAGTGCGACTAAACTATTAACGAGTTGTGCTAACCGCGTCACTTGATCTTTCGAATTTTTGGTCCACTTACTTTCACCACTCCCCATTTCGATAATATCTAAGTTGGCAGAAATGACCGTCAATGGCGTTTTCAGCTCGTGTGACGCATCGGTAATAAAGCGTTTTTGTTTCTCATACGCCTCAATAATCGGCCGAATCGCGAAGGGCGAGAGCAAATAGGCAATGACTGCCACAAGGCAAAGCGCTACGAGTGACAACACACTACTTGTCACGATAAAGTTTTTCAAAATATCAACATCGCGCGAAGCATCAACGAAAATAATGCTGTCGCTGCCATTGAGCGTCGTGCGCAAAAATTTATAACCGTCAATAAAGCCCGTTGTTTGCTGTTGATCGAG
>JBOFQK010000036.1:0-2477 GCA_051660865.1 Culicoidibacterales bacterium
TTAGGCGTCAACACTTTGATTCCTAAAAACGCTTGGAGTAATTCCGTATCTAACAGGGCCGACGTATAAATCGCTTTCGGTTTTAAATTATTCCGACTTTGGTAAAATTGGGCGATAAACGTTGTCATTACATCTAACGGATCATCGACATATGAAAGCACATGTGATTTCCGCTCAATTAATTTCCCTTCCCGCATATAAAATACTTGAATACTTAGCCAGCCTTTATCATAGTAAAAACCAAAGAAATCATGATTATCTAAATCACTTTGTTGCACGAGTGATTGGGTCGCAATCCGTTGTACGGCTTGGATCAACTCGCGATATTCAATCGCTTGTTCAAACTCCATCATCTCACTCGCACGTAACATTTTCGCTTCTAAATCAGCGAGCACGTCTCGTTGATCACCTTTTAAAAACCGTTGGGTTTCTTGACTGAGTCGCTCATATTCACTTGGATCCACTGGCAAAATACACGGGGCTAAACATTGATGAATATGATAGTACAAGCACTCTTTTTTTGGTAATTGCTCACATTTGCGGAATGGATACATCCGGTGTAAAACTTCTAACGTTTCCCGCGCATCTTTGACATTAGGGAACGGGCCGAAAATCGCGGCATAGTCACGTTTCGCATCGCGGGTTAAAATAATCCGCGGATGTTGCTCCTTTGTAATCGCTAAAAACGGATAACTACCTTCATCTTTGAGCTTAATATTATATTTAGGATAATATTTTTTGATCAAATTGATTTCCAACACTAAGGCTTCAACTTCGCTGGTCACAACTACGTATTCAAAATCAGTAATTTCTTGGACAAGCCGTAACGTTTTGCCATCATGGGCACCAGTAAAATACGAACGCACCCGATTTTTGAGCACTTTCGCTTTCCCAACATAAATGACTTCATTTTGTTGATTTCGCATTAAATAACAACCTGGTGCATCGGGTAATAACTTTAATTTTTCATCAATTATCGGGGTCCGCGGCATCATCATTCACTCGCTTTCTAGACGAGTTGCGCTGGCTCCTCGTCAGGGATTTCATCTGGGGTTAACTCTTGATAACGAGTCATAAATAAATCAACTTCTTCTTGGACATCATCGATCACGACTTGGCGTAACGGTGGTAATTCCGCTAATGAGACGAGTCCAAAATAATCTAAAAATAGTTCCGTCGTGGCATATAGCATCGGCCGGCCGACTGTACTTTCACGCCCTGCTTCTTTGATCAATTCAAATTGCAAGAGGGTTTTGATCGCTTTTTCACACGATACCCCACGAATATGTTCAATTGTCGCTCGGGTAATCGGGGCATTATACGCAATAATCGCCAACACTTCTAAGGCCGCTTTCGATAACGTTTGCCGTTTTGGTTGCGAGAAAAAGCGTTGATAGTAATGGCTTTGCTCTTTGCGCGTCGCTAAACGGTATTTTCCACTCGTATGCATAATCGTTAAGCCACGATGATCATACTGCTGGCGGAGCTGTTCGATTAATTGCGTCGCTTCCGCTCGTTTCACTTCTAAGGTAATCATAATATCTTCAATTGTGACACCATCTTCACCTTGAATAAATAAAAGTCCTTCAATAATTTGTAATTGTTCTGTCATCATACTAATCGCTTCCAACTAATTGTAATTGTTTCAAAATTGGCCGTCTGGGCCACCGTAACCTCATCATCACGCATCATTTGCAGTAACGCTAAAAAAGTCGTGACTAGGTACGCACGGTTGTAAGTTGTAAAAAGTTCTTCAAATTTCAAGACCGGTTGACGACGTAATTGTTTACGAATAATCAACACTTGATCATCAACTGAGAGTCGTTCTTGATGAATGACCATCGGTGTTTGTGCTTCATGTTTTTGCATCGCTCGTTCAAAAGCCTTCACTAAAGCAAATAAATCGTGTTGTCCTTGGGCTAAACGTGGTTCACTTTCAATAAACCATTCACTTGCATCACTTGCATCTTTAAAAAAGTAATGTTTTTGTTCGACTTCATATTCCGCTAAAATCTCACTCATTTCTTTATACTTTTGATATTCGATTAATCGCGCAATCAGCGCCTCTTTCGGATCAATTTCATCTTCAACTAACGGCGGAACTGGTTTTGGTAATAGCGCTCGAGCTTTAATCTCAATTAACTGTGCGGCAACAACTAAATATTCACTTGCTACTTCTAAATTTAATTCTTGCATTTGCGCGATAAAGGTTAAATATTGTTGGGTAATTTCCGCTAACGGAAGTTCGGCAATTTCGACTTTTGCTTGCTTCACAAAGTGCAAGAGCACATCAAATGGTCCTTCAAATTGTGAAATATGAATAATTGGTTGCATATAAACGCCCTTTCTTGCCAGTTTTCGTTTCTTATTATACCGCATTTTCGTACATTTGCATGATTTTTCTCAATGTTATTGGATGAAAAACAAAAAAACAGTGCTTAACACACTGTTTTTGCAAGCAAGCAAAGGCTGAATCA
>JBOFQK010000037.1:0-6856 GCA_051660865.1 Culicoidibacterales bacterium
CGTTTGCATGACTGCTAATGGTGTCTTCAATTCATGAGCAAGACTCGCATTCAGGCGTTGCTGTTCACCAAAAAGATGGCTAATTTTCGCCAATAAATGATTAACTGCTTGTGTCATTTCTTGGACTTCCAAATGAGGATTTGCAACCGTTAATGGAACGAGTAACGCTTGATGATCACGTGTCTGTAATTGCGTATGGAGCTGTTGAAATGAACGTAAAAAGCGGCCAATCAGCCAGTAACTCACGGCAATCGCGATCAAAATCACAATCACAACAAATAAAAGCGATGATAATTGAATTGTTTGTAAGGTATTTCCAACTATTATTTCCGCCTCATCAATTGCCACTTCAAATTCGAATACTGGCACGTCAACTGCCTGAGCATAAACAAACTCACTTTCAGCAACATAACTTTCAACAATCCCTTGTGTTGCTGTCGGTAAAATTTCTGCGATATTCAAATTAATGAGCATCGCGGTACTAGCAACAACAGCAATAATAACACCTATGATCAGACCAGTTAATTTCACATGTAAACTTTGCCACTTCATTACAACAACTCCTCATCCACTTGCAAACAATAACCACTCCCCTTTTTGGTTTCAATTGTTAACCCTTGAATATCACGAATTTTTTTGCGTAACGAATACATATGGACACGAATCGCTTGCGAAAAAGGATCAGCTTCATCATTCCAAACATGTTCAAAAATTACTTCTGCACTCATAAAGTGGTTGCGATTTTGATATAAATACCAAAAAATATTATATTCTTTGACCGTTAAGTTTATTGTTTCTCCAGCGTATATTAAACGTTGCTGTTGGGTGAAAATCGTTAGTTTTCCACATGTAATTTCTGCTGGTTGACTGACAAAATCACGACGTAATAACGCCCGCATCCGTGCCTCTAATTCTTCGAAAATAAATGGTTTGACCAAATAATCATTTGCACCTTGATCAAAGCCTTGAATGCGAATATCTACTGCCTGATTCGCTGTTAAAACGAGCACCTTTATCGTTTCATTGACGTGACGAATCGCTGTCAATAAATCTAAACCAAAGCCATCAGGTAAATTCAAATCAAGTAAGACTAAATCATATTCATAAATTTCCAAAAATTCCGTTGCTTGCACAATTGTTTCAACCCAATCAAGTGCATATCCTTTTTTTTCTAAGCCCATTTTTAGTGTTCTTGCTAGCTCACGCTCATCTTCAACGAGTAAAATCCGCATATTTTCTCCTTTCAAAAAAACACCTTCCCAATTGGGAAGGCTGTTTTTTTTGTGATCCTAACGATGATTTATTCGGTTTTACCGATTACCATACCTTCTTCTTTAACGATATTACCATCTTGGTCAGTTACAATGAACGTTCCATCTTCATTCTCTTCAATTGAGTAAGTATAAGAAATAGTTCCCACGATTTCTTCTTCTAGACCGAATGGTTCAACTGAATCTACAACTACAGTTTCTCCAAATTCAAAATCTTCAGATGGAATCACATTTCCATCTTGATCAGTTACAGTGAACGTTCCATCTTCATTCTCTTCAACTAAATAAAAATCACTAGATACGATAGTTTCTTCATTGTTGGTAGCAACAGCTACACCTGTTGGCTGTGATTGCGAAACATTTGCTGAAGCACTCATTGTATTAACTACACCAAATGCTCCCACTGTAGCAATACTTGCTAAAATTGCGATTTGTTTTTTCATAATTAGTCCCTCCTAATTCTGTAACTTCTTCTGAAGTACAAGTTAACTATACCACTGCCTATGTTAAGTCATCGTTAAGCAACAAAATATTTTTTACTTTTAAAGTTCAAGCTCATAACTGAGCGCACTTAACGCATAACTTGATGCTGTTTCCGTTCGTAGAATGCGTGGTCCAAAGCTCGCTGCCACGCCAACTTCGCTAAATTTTCCAACTTCATCTTCACTTAAGCCACCTTCAGGACCAATAATAATCGCCACTTTTTGCCCTGGTGTCAGTTGTTGAGCAATTTGTTTGAACATCGCATGCGTACCCGCTTTCGCTGTTTCTTCAAAAGCAATGATTACAGCATCAAAGTCAGCAAGACTCGCAACGACTTGATTCGTCGTTTGGAGCTCACTAATGACTGGTACAACAACACGATGTGATTGCTCCGCTGCTTCTTTCGCAATTTTTTGCCAGCGTTCAATCTTTTTCACCGCTTTTTTGGCATCAAGTTTGACAATTGCCCGTTTCGCGGCCCAAGGTACAAGTTGCACCATGCCTAATTCGGTTGCTTTTTGAATAATATATTCAATCTTATCACCTTTTGGTAATCCTTGAATAATCGTCACATCAACAGGTAACTCAACTGTTGCTACGAGTGGTTCAACAAGCTTCGTCGTAATCATGTCCTCTGTAATCAGCGTAATTTCAACTATGTACGCTTGTTGTGTTGGCAAACAAACAATAATCTTTTGGCCAACTTTTGCACGCATCACACGTTTTAAATGATGAAAATCATCTCCAGAGATGGTTACAGTTTGCCCTTGTAATTGTTCAGGCTCAATAAAATAACGTTGCATTTTTTTATCCTCATTTCACTTTATTCGTGCCTTTATTATACTGGTTTTCACTACGAGAAATCAACTCTGAACCACTCGGTGCTTTTGTCAGGAAATTGTCATCATTTTTTTGGTGAAACAATAGTTTTTTTCTTTCAAAAAATATGACATAATCAAGTATATTAATTACAGAGAGAGGGTTTTGTCGATGAAGGGGAAATATGTTGTCTTAATTTTATTGCTCATTCCAGTTGTATTTATTAGTTTTGTTTTAATTGCTCGCAATAACATTCCGCTCTTAATTGCGGTTTTAGCAATTTTCATCACGGGTGCACTATTCGGTCGTTATTTTTGGTTCCACAAAACTTGGGATAAAAACGAACACCTTGATTCACCTAAGTAACTTCTTCGCCTAAGCTTTGCTGCTTAGGCTTTTTTTCATTTTTTCCTTGTAATTGCACGTTCTGGCAAAAATCGGATTTTAAATTGAAAAGCATTGACTTGGAATGTGCCTAAGGCAAATTCAGTCGCAATGAGCCAATGTGCTTTTGGAATTGACTGTAAAAAGGTCGCATTCGTTTCCCCGGTTAAGCTACTCTCGGCAATGATTTCAACTGGATAATTACCAGCTTGAATCGTCACAACTTGCTTGTGTATCGTATTCGCTAGCGGTGTTACTTCGATAAACTGATAATAGCTGATTTCACCATCTGCAGCACAATGAAGTAACATCCCATCTTCATAACTTTTCGTCAATCCCTCTTGATCAAGTTGTTCCGTCATTTGTTGGTACGTTTGCCAATAGTCGCTAATCGTCGGCAAAGTCGCAAGTTGCTTAGTGAAATAAAATTTTTGCTTGAGTTGCTCGTGCCGTCCTTGGGTCACTTGCGCGTTTAACATTTGATTTTGTTGGACATCGGCTTCGAATGATTCAATATACTTCAAACCACGTTGTAATTTCGTAATTTTTGCTTCCGCAATCTTTTTTCCGTACGCAAATACTTGTTGGACATCAATTTGTTCATCGTTTGCACAAGAAAATTCCTGTAATGACTTCAAAGGAATATCAAGTTCGATGCATAATTGAATTAGAGCGACTAAATCTAATTGTTGTTGACTATAATAACGATACCGCGTCTGGGGATCAATGTTAATCGGTTGTAAAATTCCAATTGCTTCATAGTAACGGAGTGATTTTGCATGTGCACCAGTAATTTTGGCGACTTCTCCAATTGTAAAAAATTTTTCTTTCATTGCACTTGACCTTCCTATTATGGGAAGGATTATACTGTGAGAAACAAATCTTGTCAAGGAGTCGTGTTCATGTCCCAAAAATTAAATCTTTCAATTTCGAAAAAAAACTTATTTCTCTATGCTTTACCAACATTAATTGGTCTCGTCTTTACGAGTGCCTACTCAATTGTTGATGGGATGTTCGTCGCTAAATTTATCGATACGACTGCACTATCGGCAGTCAATATTATTTTCCCCCTGATTATGTTGGCAGTCGCACTTGGAATGATGATGGCTTCAGGTGGTAGCGCTGTTGTTGCTCGTAAGCTGGGGGCTAATCAGTCCCGCGTTGCGCGGGAAATTTTTAGTTTTCTTGCCTTTTGCTTAACTCTTGTCAGTGTCTTCATATGTCTGCTTGGACTCAGCTTTTTGGAGCCACTGTTGCATTTCTTAGGGGCCAATCAGGCCATCTATCCTTATGCCTATGATTATGGCTTTTGGACACTGCTCCTGTTACCACTCGCAATCGTTGGGGTTTATTTCCAAATCTTATTTATTACCGCTGGTAAATCCAATCTTGTGCTCATCTCAACAATTTTAGGAGGAGTCATCAATATTGCCCTCGATTATCTGTTCATTGTGATTTTTGGTTGGGGGATTCGTGGTGCTGCGATTGCTACTGGTATTGGTTACACAATTCCTTTTATCCTCGGCGTGAGCTATTTTACACTAATGAAAAATAACACCTTGTATTTAGTTACGCCGGTTGCCCACTGGTCTGCACTCTTCACTGCTTGTGTAAATGGCTTTTCGGAGATGGTTGTTAATGTTTCACAAGCGATTGTGACATTTTTACTCAATGCGGTGATGATTCAATTAGCTGGTGAAGATGGGGTTGCCGCAATCACCATTGTACTTTATGGTCAAACCTTCCTTGCTGCCGCATTTATGGGGTATTCAACCGGAATCGCTCCAATTATCAGCTTTAAATTCGGTTCACAACAGCCTGATGAAATCGCGGAAATTTTCCGTCACAGTAAGCACTTTATCTGTGGATTTGCCCTCATCGCCTTCAGTTGTGGCATTATTTTCGCAGAATCATTAGTTAGCTTCTTCACCGATCCAACTTCGCCTGTCTTCAATTTAAGTGTCCTTGGATTTCGTTATTCCGCTTTTGCCTTCCTTTGGATGGGATTTAACATTTTTGGATCAGCGTTCTTCACGGCGATGTCAAATGGGAAAACTTCAGCCTTGATCGCATTTATGCGCACGTTTATTT
Organism: Culicoidibacterales bacterium; assembly: GCA_051660865.1. Lineage (GTDB taxonomy): Bacteria > Bacillota_I > Bacilli_A > Culicoidibacterales > ZOR0006 > ZOR0006. The sequence continues at coordinate 5,049 of JBOFQK010000037.1, forward strand.
TCCAAATTAGTGCGATTATTATCTGTGCTGCAAGCTTTGGTGTAACTGGTGTGTTTTGGGCCTTACCAATTGCTGAAGTGCTTGGCCTAATAATTACCTTCTTCTGTTTTAAAAAGCACCAGCCTGATTATCGACTAATATAAGCAAAAAACAAAAAGCGAGACCACATGTGGTCTCGCTTTTTGCTAAGTAAATTAGTAATACGCGACAATTAATTCCGCTAGTTCTTCAACTGTTACTTCATCTGGGTTTACTACGTCCGCACGTTCGATTTCAACCATTGCATCACCAAGTTCGACGATGATAAATGTTCCATCATCATAAACACTTTTAATCTCTGCAGCAACTTCAGCTACACTTAATTTTTCCATGTTTTCTTTCACTTCCTTTTTATAGCAGTACTTCCATTATAACAAGGCTTGATTAAATTGCAATCTTTCCGGCTCAATAGAGACAGCGGATTATTTACTCACATTACCCGCAACATTTAAAATATCCCAAGTTCTAGCAAATGGTGGTGAATAAACAAGATCAAGCAGACCGAGTTCATCAGTTGTCATTTCTTTATAAATTGCGGCTGCTAAGACATCAACACGTAACACTGCGTTTTTAGGACCAATAATTTGGCCACCTAAAATCACTTTCGTTTGCGCATCGTAGACAAGCTTGACTGTTAATTCAACTGCCCCACGAACATAACTAGTATGGTCTTTGTCTTTAATCACTGTTGTCCGATAGTCCAACCCTTTCGCCTTCGCGAGTTGTTCATTTAAGCCGGTTGCACCTGCTTCAATCCCAAGACAACGAATTCCTGAACTCGCAAGCATTCCCGGGAAATAACTATCTAATCCACCAATGACTTCACCGACAATTCGACCTAATTTATTTGCGGTTGTTGCTAGTGGAAGGTACATTGGTTCATTTAACACTTTATTTAATACCGTAGCACAATCACCAACTGCATAGACATTCGGTACTGATGTTTTTCCTTGGTTATCGACAATAATCGCTCCGTTACCTAACTGCTCAAAACCTAATCCTTGGACGAGTTTGACATTTGGTTGGAATCCAATTGCGATAATTACCAAATCCGTCGTATATTCGCCTTTTTCAGTAATGACGGTCTCAACTTGCTCACTACCACTAAATGCCGTTACAGCTTCATTTAGATGTACGTCAACACCATTGGCAACTAACTCTGCCGCTAACTGTTCACTAATTTCAGGGTCAAAGACTTTCCCCATAATCTGGTTGCTCAGCTCAATAATACGGACTTTTTTCCCGAGTTCATGTAACTGTTCCGCTAATTCAAGGCCAATAAACCCAGCCCCAACAATCGTCACAGTTTCAACATCAGCTAACTTCGCTTTTAATGCTTCACCATCTTGTAATTTGGTAAAAGTGAAAATATTCGCTAACTCATGTCCTGGGACCTGTGGTTGAATCGGTGTTGCACCAGTCGCAAGTAACAATTGATCATACGTATCTGTGTAAGTTTCGTCAGTTGCTAAGTTGCGCACTTGGACACTTTGTTGTTGGGGATCAATTGCAATCACTTCATGCTGAACTTTGACAGTAATTCCCGTTTTCGCAAATTGTTCCGGAGTCCGACTAATCATTCCTTCAGGACGGTGAAATTGATCACCAACGAAATAAGGCAGACCACACGCACCAAATGATACATATGCTTCTTTTTCATATATCGTAATTTGGGCGTTCGGATTGACCCGATTCAACTTTGCTGCTGCGGTTGCACCAGCAGCAATCCCTCCAATGATAATAACTTTCATTTTTTTCCCACCTTGCTT
>JBOFQK010000038.1:0-1001 GCA_051660865.1 Culicoidibacterales bacterium
TATTATCCTACCGATGTGGCTGAACTGAAAAAAGCTTTTACACCACTGTATTTACAAACGTATCAACAAGCAAACAAGCAGCCAATTGAAATTAGTAATGGTGAACAAACGTTTCATTTCCAGTTATATTTCAACTATGATGAGGCAATTCCAACTGGACGGATGGCGATTTTCCGCACGGTGGGAATGAAAATTGCTGATTATAAAGTCGCTGGTAATGTCCGCAAGCCCTTTAATGCCGTCTTAATTGGTGGTGGCGATGAAGATGTTTATTTGAAATCGTTAGAAAATGAATCACATACTGACATTAGTACTGAGCATATTAAAGACGCCAAAACGAAGCGGTTAGCGAATAAGTTTATTCGGCAATTAAATCATGAACTTGACACAATCATTAAAGCGGAGATCAAACGGCAAAATCCGGTAGATGGCATGATTGATACATCGGATATTTTGTATACGACCGAAGTCCAGTTTAAAAAGCAAATTGAAAAAGCGCTCGGGGCAGTGACGATTAATACTGGGAAGAAAATGATGAAAACAACCGATGCAGCGACACCAGGAAAGCAAACGAAAAAAAGCGAGCGAGCGAAAAAAGTGCCGGGCTTACAAAAGAAGCAAAATCCACCAAAGCCCAATTTACAAGTACGTGATGACGAGCCGAAAAAGGACCGCTATCGGGTCCAACCAAATCTCGTCCAACGCGTGATGTTAGGTGAACAAGAATTACTCCATTTTGATTTTAAGCAGGAAGTCGCCTTCAAAAAGGCGAATACATGTGATATTGCCTTTGAAATTATTGATGGTATGGGGCAAAAACTCGCTTTTGATTTGGCGCACCATTATGTACAAGTTGTTGATCACAAGACAGGAAAGCCTTATCCGTTTGTGGCCAATAAATTATGTGGAGTCACAATTGCAGATGGTGAAGTGCATTTGCAGATTCGCTTCAAAGCTAACTACAATAAAGCGCTCAAATTTAACTATCTCGTGGAGGTGTA
>JBOFQK010000039.1:0-18306 GCA_051660865.1 Culicoidibacterales bacterium
TTAGTCATTTCCTTTGTGTCTATTTCTTCGTTATTAATTAGTAAACTTAAAAAATCCAGATTTTCCTTGAAAAAAACAAGAAAATTCTGGATTTTTTTAGGCTTTATTTATTTTTTTCAAAAAAACACTTTACCTTTACAAAAAACACGCTTATAATGTAACCGATTTCACCAGAGAGAGAGGGGGGAGAATCGTACAATGATTAATAAATCTACGCTTATTGTGCAAATTAAAATGATCAATGATCAAGAATTACTACTCACGTTACCACAAAAAAATCAAAGTTTTATCTCAAAATTACCACGTTCGTGTTCACGTGCACTGTATTCTTCATCTGCACCTGAAGATCAGTATTATTATGTGAGTGGTAGACTTGCTTGTGAATCACCAACATCACCACAAACTTTTGTCATTGAACGCATTGTTCCATTGCAATAGTTTAATTTCCACTCTGTATTTCAATGACTATTTTTGATATAATGGAAATATTCTGATTTTCAAGAGGTACTTCTTTATGTCACAATTAGTCATTAGTGTAATTTTCTTATCCCTAGCATTAGCAATGGATGCTTTTGCTGTCTCAATTTCGCTTGGTATGGGTGGAACTGCTTATCACCGCCGTGATCGCTATGCCATTGCCATTACTTTTGGCGTCTTCCAAGCACTCATGTTCGGCCTTGGATTTTTAGCAGTTGACTTTTTCTCTCAAGAATTCACCACCTTTAATCAATTTATTGCGGTTATTTTATTAAGTATTCTCGGAATTAAGATGATTCGAGATGGATTCGAAGAACAGGTGAACGATTGCGCACATGAATCTTGCCAATATGCCACTTGTCAGGAAGATATCTGTTTACGAACTGGTAAAAAGCGCAAGCTTTCATTGCAAATGTTACTCGTATTCGGAATTGCCACGAGCATCGATGCTTTTGCTGCCGGATTATCTTTTGGACTCATTTACTCACAACATGCTGTTGGATTGTTCGCTATGATTACGATTGGTGCAATCACTTTCGCCTTAGCGTTAGCTGGTGCTTTCTTTGGTAAAAAACTCGAGACATTAATCGGAAATCGCGCCAATATCATCGGCGGAATTATTTTAATCATTTTAGGCATTCAATCTTTATTTTAATTTAAACAAAACCCCGTAAATATTTTTCAGATGAAAGAAACCCCTATTTCACAAGTGGAATAGGGGTTTTTATAATCTAAAACTAAAAAACTATTGACTGAATAATTACAATCAACTATAATCTCTGTAGTTCATTGAAGTTAGGGGGGATTCCTATGTTAATTACCTAATTATTTTACGTTCTACTTGATCAATTGCTTCGATTAAACTTAAGGAGGATTTCTCATGTCTCAGACCACTGGATTATTTATGCATATTTTTGGTAGTTTCCATACGATTGATACGGTTATCGTTAATAATGAATCTAATTATTCTCTAACTTTAAAAACACAACGTAGTTTTCATGATACGCATTCACAAGTTGCTTTTGATTATCTTCAGTGTTTAATTTCCAAAAGTACCTTCGAAATTCTTTCAAATCATGCTCATCCACACTTGAAACTAATTATCATTGGCTATATTCAACCGCGGAATTCAGCCAATCAATACGAAGTCATCGCCGTTGCCGAACACATTCACATTATTGGTTCGACTTTACTTGATTCTCAACAATCCGTGAAACCTGAGATAATTGCTGTAAATAAGTCATCACAAGAGCTAATGTTTTACTAGCTTCCCACGTACTCGTAACTGCTGTTTCTGGTATTTCATAAGGGAAACATGTGATTAATGTTCCGGCTTGGTATTGTTGGACATAATCGTGATGAATGCGCAACGCATACAGTAACTCTTGTTGCGCTGGTAATGGCATTCCTTGTGGGCTCAGTTGAAGCTCACGTTCAAGTTGTTGTAACGTTTGATTCAATAAAATGAAAATTTGTTCATCACCAGCGACTGATTGCAACGTAATTTCTGTCAAAATCAGACTTTCAGGCAGCTTGAGTGTTTGACGTTCTTCTTGTGAACGCCACAGTAATTCATGCACGCGTTGTGATACTTGTAAAAATTGCTGATAAATTTTAACTTTTGCTTTTGATTCGCTATAGCGTTGGGAAAAGAGCCACGCTACGAGTAAGGCAATGCTTAAACTAATAATTTTCAAAACAATTCTTTCAACACTTGCTTCACCAACTACTTCCGATTGAAAAATGACATAAGCAGCAATTGCCAATGGTAAGGCTGGCACTTTGATTTTCAGCCAAATCGGGGCTAAAAATACGAAACTTAAAATTATCATCACGGCTAAATAATTATTTGCGACACTCACCGCTAAAATTAGCCCCAAGCTAATGCCGATTATTTGTGCCAAAAATTGCCCCCGAATATTGGCTTTCGCAACTTGTTGTGTCGGTGACAATAACAAAATAATAAAGTTGGCAATAATCACACTACTCGTGATTGGGTAATCAATTAGTAAAAAAAAGCCTAAAATTGCCAAAAGCCCTGTCATAACTTGAAAAATTTGTTGGTGGTTAATTTTTTGCATAACATAACTCCTTTTGCCACAAGGCAACTGCATGTTCGAGCTCAGTTAAGTAATTGGCCAATGTATAGATCGCGAGTGAGTGACTTAATTTTTGATCATAGACAGTTTGAGGCATTTGATAAGTTAAAATCGGACAGGATTTTCGATCTTGATATAACGTTTCCAATAGTAGCTGATGAATCCTTTGCGCTTTATGAAATTCTTCGCGAATCCACTGTGGAGCATCGGCTTCATTGACTTGTTTGAGAACATCTATCGCCCGCATATTCAATTCATTGGCCCGTTGATACAAGACCACATGTTTTTTATACCGAGCCCGAAAATCAGTTCCCCAAATTTGATAACTTTCAATTGTTTGTTTTAACAAACGATATTCCTCAGTATATTCCGTAAATTCTTTCGGGGTAATCAATTGCTTCGCCTCACAATTGCGCTTTGTAAAAGCAAAGACTTGGAGTGTCTGACGATAAATTCGTTGATCGATAAACCAACCATTGCCTAATGGTAGTAACAAACGTGACACACTATAGGCAATTATTGCCACGATTGCTAATGGCAGCAAATACGCTAAAATTGGCACGCCAGCAAGTAATAAATATTCAACACCAACTAGAAAAACGGCAATGAGCATCATCAATGATATCCCTTGACGTGACACGTAAGGTACTATCAACACACTCATTGCCCAAACGCTGATGGCAACTGGTGTTTCGGGAATAACTGCAATGAGCGGTAACAATAGGAGCACACCATACTGGCTAATAATGAACCGCCAGTGCCACTCATATTGCTTCGCTAATGGTGGTACTAAAAAGAAAAACCAACTGAAAATAATCAAAATTGGCGTTAATTCAATTTGTAGCAACTCAACAGCGGCCATTGTCAGTAAAACTCCTAAAATTTGTTTACTGCTTTGCCAAAGATACACACTATGCTTATACATTTTATCCCTCCCGTTTGCTAATTTTGTTCTTCTATTATACACAAAATTATGTAAAAGTAATGTCTTTATGCACTTATCTTAGTAAATTAGCCTTCAACAGTCTAGTAGGCACTTTTTCGTAAGTAAAAAAGCTATCCACGTTGAACGTCAATAGCTTTTTAAAGCTTATAAGTAGGTTACTTGCTCACCATTTTTGTAAGCATGCGCAATTAATCCCCCGCCAAGACATTCTTCTCCTTGGTAGAAGACAGCTGCTTGACCAGGCGTGATCGCACGAATTGGTTCTTTAAATGTGACCATAAAGGTATGTTCGGCATTTTCAACTTTACGAATTGTGACTTCATTATCAGTTTGGCGGTAACGGAATTTCGCCGTACACGTCAACTCGTCTTCGAAATCCCACGTCGGAATCCAGTTGACATCAGTAACAAGACATGAGTCCGTATAGAGCGCATCAATTCCGGCTTCATTCACAACATATAATGTATTCGTCGGTACATCTTTTCCAGCTACGAACCAAGGTCCACCACTGCCACCAATGTTCAAGCCACCACGTTGCCCAATTGTATAGTACATTAAACCGGCATGTTCACCAATTACCGTCCCATCAAACGTCGCAACTTTCCCTGGTTGTGCCGGTAAATAATTACTTAAGAAATCTTTGAAGTTCCGTTCACCGATAAAGCAAATCCCCGTACTGTCTTTTTTCTTCGCAGTAATTAAACCAGCTTCTTCCGCAATCGCGCGCACTTCTGGTTTCGTTAATTCACCAATTGGGAATAATGTTTTTGATAATTGATATTGATTTAATTGGCTTAAGAAATAGGTTTGATCTTTATTGGTATCGACCCCACGCAGCATTCTTGAACCTGTCTGTGTATGTTCAACACGAGCATAATGTCCCATCGCAATATAATCAGCATCAAACGTTAATGCGTGCTCTAAAAACGCTTTAAACTTTACTTCTTTATTACACATAATATCTGGATTTGGCGTGCGATACGCTTTGTACTCATCTAAGAAATACGTAAAGACGCGATCCCAATATTCTTGGACAAAGTCAACTGCGTGCACTTCAATTCCAAGATGCTCTGCAACTGCAACTACATCTTGATAATCAAGTTCGTTTTGACAGACCTCATTATTTAAAGTTGGATTCCCAAGGACATCATTATTTAAGGCACTATCCCAGTTTTTCATGAAAATCCCAATGACTTCATGTCCTTGTTGTTTTAATAAGTAGGCTGTGACTGATGAATCAACCCCACCGCTCATTCCAACGACGATTCGTTTTTTTTCCATTTTTGCTTCCACCTTTCGGGTCGGCAACTCATTATTTGAAGGTAAGAGTTTTGCCACCATCATATTTTATCTGCTCTATTGTACCATATTTTCAAGATTACCAAAGCAAAATCTAGTTTTTTAATCGCTTTTTTCACGACCTTAATTGCAAACGAAAAAAATTAAAATTCAAAAATAAAATCCCCCACTCACCACTCACTTTCACCCCCCACACCTTTGGAAGCTATCGTGCTTTTTAATTCATCGCATGATATAATAAATTTATGATTTTATTTTTGAAAGGATTGTTCGTATGCACATACCTCTAGCCCATCGGCTCCGTCCCAAAACGATTGACGACGTTGTTGGCCAGCAACATTTACTCGGCCCTAATCGCTTACTTCGGCAGTTAATTCACCACAAACGGCTAATTTCGTTAGTTTTCGCTGGCCCTCCAGGAACAGGCAAAACAACGACGGCACAATTATTAGCTCAAGCGATTGATCTTCCCTATGAAGTCATGAATGCTGTGACTGTCAATAAATCCCAAATTGACTTGATGATTCATCGCGCCCAAATGGAACGCCAACTTGTTCTTATTATGGATGAAATCCACCGACTCAATAAAGATAAACAAGATTTATTGCTTCCACATTTAGAAACTGGTTTGATCGTACTCATCGGAATGACAACCGCTAATCCCTATCAAGCAATTAATCAAGCGATTCGCAGTCGCTGTCAAATTGTGACGTTCGAAATGATTACACCGACTGATATTGTTATCGCACTTAAACGTGCTATAACTCAAGATGCACTCTTTGCGGAGTTAACAGTTACCCCGCAAGCACTCGAGTTTATCGCTGCCCAAGCAAGTGGCGATATTCGCTTTGCCTTAAACGTCTTAGAAACAGCGACACTCATGTGTGCTGATCAAGTCATTACGATTGATACAATTCAAGCATTTCTTCAACGGCCGAATTTAGTGCATGATGCCAATGACGATCAACATTACAATCTCATTTCGGCTTTTCAAAAATCAATTCGTGGTAGCGATGTCAACGCTGCCCTCTACTGGCTCGCGCGCCTTGTTGCCGCTCAGGATTTAGAAGCAATTGCCCGCCGATTACTCGTGATTGCCTACGAAGATATTGGCTTAGCCAATCCGCAAGCTGTTGGCCGCACATTAGCTGCGGTGAACACGGCACGTGAACTTGGCTTCCCTGAAGCTGGAATTCCCTTAAGTGTTGCTGTCACTGATTTATCCCTTTCACCAAAATCACGTTCAGCTTACGGCGGACTCAAACTAGCTTTAGCAAAAATCGAAGCTGGGTTCACCCCCGATGTTCCCGAATTTATCAAATTACAACCTCGTGGCCTTGCACCTGAGCAACGCTATGATTGGGACAATCGTGAAAAATGGTATACCTACAACTACTTACCGAAGTCATTACAGGACACACAATTTTATCATCCCGAACAAACTTCACGCTATGAGCAAGCGTTAGCCGCTCACTACCGACCCCGTCCACAAGATACCGATTAATCTCCACCCTTTCCGAAGCGTTAGTACTCCTGACGCTTCGGTTTTTTTGCGGCAAATTAAAAAAGCTGAGTCCACGATAAAATCGTACTCAGCTCACTACTTTTTAAAATGGTAGCTTATTCAAGTTGTTCAGACTTTTTTTGTTGCAAAAATTTAATCGTATGCATCACGATCACAAATCCAGGAATTGCGAAAATAACTCCGACTAAACCAAAGAAATTCCCACCAATGAACATTGATAGTAAAATCAACAAATCATGTGATTGCATTGAATGTGAATAAATCCGTGGTTGAATAAAGTTCGCATCGACTTGACTATAAATCAGCAATCCGATTCCAGTAATTACAAATAATTGGAATGAAATTGGCAACGTAATGATCGCAATCACGACCGATCCAATAATACTACCAAACATTGGGATTAACTGGATTAAGTTAAACACGAGTGCCAAGGCAATGGCATTTGGTGTATTTGTGACAGTTAGTAAAACCGAAACAATCACAAACCCAATACTCGTAATAATTCCAAGTGCTTTTAAATAAATTCGCATTTCTAAATTCAAGGTTTCAAAATATTCAATCCATTTTGCCCGATTTTTTTCTGGGAAAACTAAACTCAATCCATCCATAATTCGCCGATAATCAATTAAGAAATAGGCAGCAATGATAAACATCATAAATAAATTGAATAAATAACCCGTCGCTAATGATAAATACGCCGTCGCAGTTGTTAATAACCAACTTGAAACATTCGCTAATACTGTCGGCCACTGTTCTGTAACAATCGTATTGATTTGCGCTAAAATTGTCGAATCAACATTTTGATTTAACCAATCAAAGAATACTGTGACTGATGAAAAAACAGCATATAATTGCGTCGCCACTAATGGGAAAATAAATAAAATTAAATAGATTAGTACTGTTGCTGCCAGTAGTAACGTGATTAGTGACGTTAATGCCCGCATCCGTCCCTTTAACCACTTCGTCGAAATCAATTCAACTACCGGTAAAAATAAATAAGCAATAATAAATCCACCAATAAATGGCGTAAGCACTGCTAATCCAATACTGAAAAAGTTCGCATAATTATCCCAAGCAATTGGTAATAAAATTAAAATCACGAGTAATAATGTCGCCGAAATCAACCCTCTTGGTGTTGAAAACTGACGAAATAATTCTTTTTTATCCATAAACTCTCACCTTTCTCTTCTAGTCTAATAGACCATTACAACCAGTTGTAAATTTGTAGCTCTATCATAGCACAAAACTTCGTTATTTCGATGTTAATATCAACATTTATTCTAATCTTTGTGAATTTTTGAGCAGTTTTTCATTCCTGCCTATCACTATCCAGCGGTTTTAATCAATCACCCTTGCAAAAGTAAAACTAACACCTTCAGCAATATTTTCAGCTTGAAAATCTAAGTGATAATGTTGGGCAAATTGATAGCAAATTGCCAAGCCCAAGCCATATTTCCCGCCATTACCAATCGCGAAAGGTTCAAAAATTTGACTTTGTTCCGCGACTGTGAGTTTAGGACCATCATTACTTATCATAATCCGCTCATGATCAACTGTGATCGTAATTTTTGTCTGGGCATAGCGAATGGCATTATCGATTAAATTCCCAATGACTTGTTCCCACTCCCACTGCGTCCCCGGCCATGTTGCCTCGGCTTGCACGTGTAAATCAAACTGAATCGCTGTTTGAAGTGGTTGCAGTTTATTGACATAAGTGCTAATAATTGGGGCAATTACTGTGACATCATCTGTCTGCAAACTTTGCTGCATTTTCGCATAACTGAGCAACTGTTCGACTTTGCGATTGAGAATTTGCGCTTCTTCGCTAATAATTTCAATACTTGCCGCTAACGTCCCTTGCGGATAAATTCCATCACTTATCGCTTCGGCATACCCTTGAATCACGGCAATTGGCGTTTTCAAATCATGTGACGTATGATGAAAAAAACGCGTTTGTTGTTGTTCCGCTACCGCTAGTTGGTGTTGAACCCCTCGCAATTTTGTTGCTAACTCACCGATTTCATCATGTCGGTGAACTTGTAATTGCGCATCCCAGTCGCGGACCCCAATTTGCTGAGTAAATTCATTCATCCGTTGTAAATCCTTCGCTAAATAAAGTGTCCAAATTAAAAAAATTGCACTCCCACAAAGAAATAAACTCAAAAACAAACTGACAACTTCTTGTAATAACACATTTGATAAAAATGAAGGTACGCCCGTTAACACATACGAAATTACGATCGTTTGAGCCGAATCGTTCACTTTCGTGATTTGGAGATTCATCAATTGCTCACCGATTTCATAATGATATTGCAATTTAACTTGTTGTTGTGAATTGGCAATTTGAATTAACTCATTGAATAATCGTTGTTCAGGATAACAACTTTGAGCTAACACTGTCTTATTGTTATCAATGATTAATGTTTCAACGCCATTAACTGGTTGAAACTTTTTTTGCGCGACATAAATATTTAAATCAGTGACAATTTGTTCTTGTTGCATTTCTAATTCATATAATTTTTGTTCGATAAACGTATGCTGGTAGCGTTGTTGGATCACATAGGCAGCAATCCCAACCCCACTAATCATTACTACTGCATAAATCGTAATAATTTTCCAGCGCAAGCTCCACTTGAGTTTCATAATAACCGATATCCTTGTCCGTAAATTGTTTCCAGTTGTAATGCTGGCATTTTCTTTCGTAAGCGGCGAACAAGATCATCGACAACGCGGTCGCTCCCAAAATAATCACTCCCCCACAACGCAAATAATAATTGTTCACGTGTGACTGGTTGTTGATAATGTTTAATCACATAGGCTAACAACTGAAATTCCCGAAAAGTTAACTCGATTTTTTCACCAGTTTGCGTCCAAACTGCTTCAGCTTTAAAATCAACGCGATAGCCATTGACAAGCTGTTTTTCGCTAGCAACATCACCATACACACGGGCTAATAACCGTTGCATCCGTAATAATACTTCCTTTGGCGAAAATGGCTTTGTAATATAATCATCACTGCCTAATTCTAAACCTTGAATCCGATCATACTCACTATCACGTGCTGAGAGGCACATAATTGGCACTTGCGGATGGGCGGCACGAATAACAGTTAATAATTCGCGACCATCACCATTAGGCAACATAATATCTAACACCCAAGCATCGATATTCGCTTGTTCACACACGCTTCGAGCTTGTGGATAATCATCAAAGCATTGCACTGCTAACCCAGCTTGCTGAAAATAGCTCGCCAATAATTGTTGTAAATTGGGTTCATCTTCAACAATCCCAATTGTAAATTTTTTCATCGTTCATCCCTCACTTTACTCTTATTTTATTGTACGCATTCATCCGGCTTCTTGCAAGTCTCAACCTTTCACATAATTTCACACAATTGTCCCGTTTTTTTTCACATTTTTTGCGGTATACTAAAATTACCAAAAACAAAGGAGTGTGTCCAAAGATGAATAAAAAATTATTATTATTACTTGGAAGTATTGTGGGGGCAATTACTTTAGCATTTGCCGGTTCAGCTGGTTACGAATGGTACCAAGATAACTTCGCAGCAGTGACAAAAAAGATGACAGTCCATGATGTGGCAACAATGACAGAATTAATTGCCTCAACACAAGACGGGATTATTTACGTTGGTGATCCTAGTTGTAGTGATTCTGATGAATTTGAATCATGGTTTTTAGCTGACTTACCACAAACTGATTGGGAAACAGCCCACGAATGGCACTATGTAAGTGTCAAATCATTACGTGATAATGGCACTTTTGAAGATTTCAAAGCAACATACGCAATTACTACAACCCCAACGTTAGTTCATGTTGTTGATGGTGAAATTGTTGATCAAATCGCTTGGTCATTACGTGATGGCTTTGACCAAACTGAAGTCACAGCGTGGATTAATGCCCAATAACATGATACAATTCATTGGTAATGTTACATTTGAAAGGAAGTATAGAGTATGACAAAAACAAAAAAAGCTCCAATGAGTGGAGCAACGAAAATCGGTTTAATCGTTGGTGGAATCGTGATTGCACTAGGATTATTATTCGGCTTACAATTTGCAAGCAATAGTGCAGCTGAGAAATTTTTACCAAAAACGACAACGGCGGCATTAGCAACTCGCCTTGATAACCAAGAAGATTTCCTCGTTTACATCGGTCGACCAACATGTTCTGCTTGTGTTGAGTTCTTACCAAAACTTGAATCTGCAGCTAAAACAAATGAGCTCATCGTTGATTATTACAACGTTGATGATGCGAGTGCCGAAAGTGAAACGACAAAAAATGAAATGCTTGATCGTTTACAAATCGAAGGTACACCAACACTATTGGCCATTAAAGCTGGTGAAGAAGTTGGTCGCTTAGTTGGAAATAAATCTGCCGATGAATTAGCTGCTTGGCTTACTGAAATGGGCTACTAAAAAAAAGTGCGTAACCGCACTTTTTTTATGTTTTTGGAGTTAAGAAAATTTCCCAGACCGCAATTTGCGTTTCTTTGAAAATATGACGATCAAGCGCAGCATCAATTGCTCCACCGACAAAGGGGAGTAATGTTTCCATCCCTAACAAGCCTGCTTCACCTAACAAGACAGCGAACCGAACACCAATTTTTTCAGTAATCTTCGTTACAACCTCTTCGGAAATTGATTCTAATGTATGTTCACCCACTTTCAAGCCGATTTTCAAACCGACCTCATGGGCAAGTTCATCCGCTGAAGAACCTGTCAAAGCTAGTAAAACGGAAATTTTCGTGAATGACGTCCGTAAATCATAACCAAGGAGAATCGCAACAGTTGCACTCAAGCGAACTTGTAGTAAAGTAATTAACGTAATATTCGTTGGCAACGTCACTGGTAACGTCAAAACTCCCCCTAAGCCACTCACAAACCCAATCGTCATTGCTTCACGTAATTGATCGGCAAATAAACGTTCAATCGCCTCAATTTGCGCTAAGCCTGCTTGTGTTTGATATTTTTTTGCGAGCTGTTGAGCACTTTGAAATTTCCCTTTACCATTGAGGGCAACTTCATAGGACCAATTAATGATTTCGGTTAATTTTTGTTCGAGTTTTTGATGTGTATTACCCATAATTAACCCACCCCTTCTACATTTAGTATTTTATTTTCGCATGTTCACTCGTAAAAAACAATGCTTCATTTTCTGCTTTTTTTAGCGTATGATTAAAGTGATACGAAAAGAAAGGGTTCGAAAAAATCATGACAAAAAAACCAACGACACAAAAACGTTCAAACAAAGCGCTTGCAATTACCGGGGTAACAACAGCTGCACTTACATTTGGAGCCATTGGCCTAATTAGTAAAAAATTGCAAAAAACGTTGCTCTATCCACAGCAAGCTGAACTTTTACCATTACCACCACATTTAGCTGCTGAAGTCTCACTTGATTTTGACGAAAAAATTATTAATGCCGAGCTGATTACAATTGCAGCTCATGATGGATACTCACTTGAAGCCGCCTACTTACCTGCGGCAACATTAAGCAATAAATATGTTGTCCTCGTTCATGGAATTACCCAAAATTTACGAGCTTCATTAAAATTATACCCACTGTTCCACCGCCTTGGCTATAATGTCATTACCTATAGTCAACGCAATCATGGGGGCAACGCTGATACTTATACCACTTTTGGGGTCCGTGAAAAATACGACTTACAAGCCGTTGTTAGCTATCTCTATGACCGTTTTGGGAGTGAGATTGTTGTTGGTGTCCACGGCATCTCGATGGGGGCAGCAACCGTCCTTCAATATGCCGCAATTGCCGGCGATAAAATTGCCTTTGCGATTAGCGACTGTGCTTATTCTACGGCAATTGAAGAGTTTAACTATCGTTTAAAAGTTGAATATCCGTTACTTGCTTGGTTCCCATTCACGCAATCAACACGTTTACTCACTTTACTGACTCATCGCTTTGACTTAGCGACAGCTTCACCGTTGAAAACAATTCGGCATGTTGAAACACCAATTCTCTTTATCCACGGCTTAGCCGATACTTACATCTTACCTGATATGTCTTTACACTTATATGAAGCCAAAACACTCGGAAACAAAGCCCTTTGGTTTGTTCCAGATGCTGGTCACGATAACTGTTTAGAAACTGATTATGAAGGCTATCAAACAACAGTCAGCAAATTTTTAGCTACTTATCTCTAACCAAAAAAGAAGCAACGGTTTTTAAACCTTTGCTTCTTTTTGTTGATACATCGCTTGATCCGCTCGATGTAAGACACTTTCAACTGTATCAGTTGCCTGCACAGTCGCAAATCCAACACTCACTTTAGTTTCAACCACGATATCATTAAATAGAATTGATATTTTCGAAAATTGCTGATACATCGCTTGTGCGCGAGCCTTTGCTACTTCACTTGTCGTAGCACTAACAACTAACACAAATTCATCTCCGCCTAAGCGGACAAACCACTCATCTGGTTGTTGCAAGAGACTATCAACTTGTTTTGTCAAAGCTTGTAACATTAAATCACCAACCAGATGCCCGTATTGATCATTAATGCCTTTAAAGTTATCTAAATCAAACACCGAAACAACAGTTGCTAGCTGACTTTCTAAATGGCCCTTTGCCAAAACTGTCGGTAACCGATTCATTAAATATTTCCGATTATACGCTTGTGTCAGGGGATCTCTCACAATTTGAGCATTTAATTGCGCAATTTCTGCCGCAATTTCGACTTTCGTTTTTTCCTCAATTTGATTGATTAAACTTGAATCAGTCACATCGCGCAAAGCTTCAATCACATACTTTTGATTTTCAAATTCAATCGGTGTTGCTATCACCAAGAAAATTGTATTATCTACATATTCTAATTTCTCACTCGTTTTCTGTGTGCGTAAAGCTTCCATTGAAACACAATTTTCACACACAGTCGTACGATTCCATACAGCATAACACGGGTGTTTAGGAATATGCGCTGTTTCTTTTTGCTGTTGAAATAGTAATATTTGATTTGTGACTGGATTAACAATTCGGACTGCATCAAAAAATGCAAGCAACGGCTCAATCTTTTGCTGTAATTCTCTATTTTGCACGAGTGTGTGCCCCCTCTTTTTTTGTATTGTATCATTATACCGTATATTTATTAAAAAAACTATTTTTTTACAAAAAACAAATAAAAAGAGTCAACTGCATGTGCAATTGACTCTTTTTTGACTACGTAATTCATTTTTTTAACGTTCGTCTTGGAATTCAAACTCATAGTCAAGAATCCAGATTATGTCACCATGTTTGGCTCCACGATCACGTAATCCTTGATCAACACCCATAAGTCGCATTGTTCGCGCAAAACGCTCAACTGACTCTTCGTGATCGAAGTTTGTCATCTTGAATAGTTTTTCTAGACGATCTCCACCTAAAATCCACTCTGTTGTTCGTGTTGCCACGTTTTCATCACCTTTACTAATTGTAAAGCCTTCATCATCAGCGCGGTATTTATAAACAACAACTTCTTCAATTTCCTCTTCGCTATAAATTGGGAATTCTGGCGTTGTTTCGATAAGATCCATTGCTCGTGAAATGACTGGTTCTAATCCTTCATTTAATTCAGCAATAATTGGGAAGACTTCAACATCTGGTCCAACTTGCTCACGGAAGCGAGCTAAATTTTCTTCAGCCATTGGTTCATCCATTTTATTGGCAACAACAATCATTGGACGTTCCATTAATTGATAACGGTACGATTCTAATTCTTTGTTGATTGCTAAATAATCTTCGTATGGATCACGGCCTTCAGTTCCACCCATGTCGATAACGTGAATAATTACACGTGTACGTTCGATATGACGTAAAAACTGTTGTCCTAATCCGTGCCCTTCATGAGCACCTTTGATTAAACCTGGTAAATCGGCTAAAACAAAACTACGGCGATCTTCAGTTGCAACCACACCAATATTTGGGGTAATTGTTGTAAAGTGATACGCAGCAATTTTCGGTTTCGCAGCTGAAACTTGTCCTAGAATTGTTGATTTTCCTACTGATGGGAAGCCAACAAGTCCAGCATCGGCTAACAACTTCAACTCTAAACGTAATTCACGTTCTTGTCCTGGTTCACCTTTTTCAGCAATACTTGGTGCTGGGTTTTTATGCGTTGCAAACGACATATTTCCTCGTCCAGCACGACCACCTTTAGCGATAACCGCACGATCACCATGATGAATTAAATCGGCAATAACAAGATTGGTTTCATTGTCAAATACCGTTGTTCCTGGGGGAACGAGTAAGACAAGGTCTTCAGCATTTGCGCCATGACACCCTTTCGTTAAACCTTTACCACCACTTGGTGCTTCAAATTTACGGTTATAGCGGAAATCCATTAATGTTCGTAATCCTTCTTCAACTTGGAAGATGACACTCCCACCATGTCCACCGTTTCCACCGGCTGGACCTCCTAAATCAACATATTTTTCGCGGCGGAAGGCAACCATTCCGTTTCCACCGTCTCCACCTTTGGCAAATATTTTAACCTGATCGATAAACATATCTTATTTCCTCCTCTCATCTTGAGCCTGTCTATAAATGAATAACATGTGCATTATAGCACTTTTGCTAAGATTTAACTATAGAAAAAGGCTGTCAACTTAATAGTTAACAGCCTTTAGAACGTTGAGATTACTCAGCTACATAAACACTAACTTGTTTTTTGTCGCGTCCTAAACGTTCGAATTTAACGATACCATCGACTAATGCGAATAAAGTATCGTCCCCACCACGTCCTACATTAGTTCCTGGATGGATTTTAGTTCCACGTTGACGGTATAAAATTGATCCTGCTGATACAGTTTGTCCATCGGCACGTTTTGCACCTAAACGACGACCTGCAGAGTCACGTCCGTTACGCGTAGAACCAACACCCTTTTTAGATGCTAATAATTGTAAGTTCATTTTCAACATGTGGAGCACACCTCCTGCTACTTTAGAATTTTTAAATTTTTCGGATACGATTCTGCAATCGTTCCAATTGTCAACTGAAAATGTTTCAGTAAAATTTGTGACTTTTCGATTGAATCATCGCTCACACGACATTCAATATGGCCTTCGTTTGCAATCATCGTTTCAAAGCTTGCTGCAACTAATTCAGTTAATGAATTAATTACCCCAATCGCATTTGACGTTGCTGCTGAACACACAATATCTTCACCATAAGCGGCGTGATTAGCATGTCCTTTTAACGAAAAACCTTGGAGTTCATTATTCTTCGAATAATAATACTTAACCTTAATCATCGTACACCTACGAATTAAGCGTTGATTGTTTCAACAACTAATTTAGTGTATGGTTGACGGTGACCTTGTTTTTTGTATTGGTTTTTCTTTGGCTTATATTTGAAGACAGTTAATTTCTTAGCTTTACCTTGTTTTTCAACTTTAGCTGTAACTGTTGCACCTTCAACGATAGGAGCTCCAATTTTCACTGTTTCTCCACCAACGAATAATACTTGATCGAAAGTTACTACTTCACCTTCAGTAGCGTCTAATTTCTCAACGTAGATTACATCTCCTTGAGAAACTTTGATTTGTTTTCCACCTGTTTTAATAATTGCGTACATATTCTGCACCTCCTTAACATATACTCAGACTCGCCACGACAGGTCGCTATGGTTTAATACCTTGCCATGTGCGGTTGTAGTAGCTAGGTGCTACAAACAACATCCTTATTCTAATCGATATTCGCTTGAGTGTCAAGAGCTCTCACCGTGTTCAGCTCGACTCTTTTAAATTTTCATTTCATTCGGTCAAAATTAGAACCTAAAAGAGTTTGTGCGTTCCTTCACACTTGTCGCTTTCGGGGTGTTTGCTCCCTAACCACGTTTGTGACCAAGGAAAATAACGTAACAATTGTTCGTAACTTGCTGCTTGCACCCCTTGTTGTTGGTAATATGCCAAAATTTCGGCTTCTTGTTCTTCAACTGGCGTTGTTTTGAACTTCGAATCAGCAATCAATCCGTAGCCAACAACTTCTCGATACAGCCGGCGACGTGCGCTCGTGTTATCAGTTATTGGTTCATAGTCGTAGAAAGCAATTTTCAAAAATATCTCTTCAATATCAAGTACCATAAAGCCCGCTGCTTGATAAAAATCAACGAGTTCCTCACTCATTTCCGCCTCACTCGTTAATTCGTGCTCTGGTAAAATCGCTTTATAGAGCGCTTGAATTTTTGCAAAATTCGTCATAATTCACATTCCTTTTCTCTCTTGGGTGTTAACACCCTGACCACTTATTTTTGGTCAGGATTGAAAAAGCCAGCACAGTGTGCTGACATTTATAACATTTGATTATCGCCACTAAGCTTATATGTCTTTAAAATTACTTCGACAATTGGATATAAAATAAACATCAGTAAAAGATTGGTAATTATCGTTGGTACGAGGTGATATGCCAAAAAGGTCACAACATCCGGTTTCAACGTGAAATAAAAATACACAAAAACAATCCCCTGAGTGATCGCGACACTTCCAATCGTTGCAATCATCGCAGTAATAAATGGTTGATTAACCAATTTAGCCACACCACGGGTGAAAAACACTGGCACCACATACGCTAAAAGATAAATATACTGCGTGTGACTATACATCACTTCAAATAAAATCCCTAACAGCAATGCTGTCGCAACTACATAGCGAATTTGGATTTTTGAACGAATAGTCACTAATAAAATCAACAAATACGCCATCATTGGTAAAATTGTCAATGTCGGTAACACTTGTGCTAGGGCATTTTGTAACAATGTATCTAAACTTGCTAGTAACACCATCAAAATAAAGAGTAAAACCATTGTCCCTCCTATTCTGCTAATCGACGCAACACACTAACGACTTGTAAATCGCTAAAATTGACTGTCGATTCAACATATACCTTTTGAATTCCACCAACACGATCAGTTGTCGCTTCTATCACTTTTCCGACCGTAATTCCAGCTGGGAACACCCCACCTAAACCTGAAGTTAAGACTGCACTCCCGACCGTTGGATTTACCGTCTCAGTTGGACGAATGACTAACTGCTTTCGTGTTTCATCATAACTTTCAATAATTCCATAGACAATTCGTCCATCTGCATTCATCATCGTCACCGATACTTGACTATTTGTTTGTTTACTCGTTATTAATTGGATTGAGGCAGTCGTTGCCGTCGTTTCTACGACACGACCAATCAAACCATTTTTGGCTGTAATCGCCATGTTCGTTTCAATTCCATCCGAACTTCCTAAGTCAATTGTCAAGTAGTCATTCCAGCCATTCACATCACGCGCGATGACTGCTGCATTCAAATACTCGTAATCATTCAACGTATTCGTTAAACCAAGTTGGGCTTTTAAATCCGCATTTTCTTTTTCTAACGTTGCAATTCGATTGAATGCAATTTCATATTGTTGCGCCTGTTCATCAAGTTCTTGAAGTCGACTATAATCATCGTTAAAATCACCTAAGAACTCCGCTGCTTTTTGGGCTACTTGCCCTGGCACACGGACAATTTGCTGTACGACATTCCCCAAATCAGCAAAAACTGACAGTGAAATCGTACTTTGAACTTGAGTTAAATAAAAGATTGCCGCTGCTGCTGCGAGCAACAAAATTAAAATTCCTGCAATAATTTTCTTTTGCATGTTTTATATGCCACCATTCTCTGCTTGTTTCGTCTTTTATTATACACAAATTCACTGCTTCTGCACAAATTTTTCCGCATTTTCATCAAAAATCTCGTAGCCATGGACACGGAGCAGTGCCGTTGTAACACCATCACCTTGCCGTAGCGTCCCAGTAAAGCTCCCATCATATATTTGGCCACTTCCACAAGAGGGACTTTTTTGCTTCAAAACCACTTGTTTACTTTGGCAGTTTTTTAATTGAGCTAACGTCTGATAAGCCCCAATCAGAAAAGCTTGCGTCACATCAACACCTGTGCGCGTCACTACTTTTGC
>JBOFQK010000040.1:0-1598 GCA_051660865.1 Culicoidibacterales bacterium
GTTGTTTTATCGGAGTAGCTATTTTACTTATTGTCTTGGCAGTAATTATTTTTGCCGGGGGAATCTTATTTCTCGGTGGCGCCGCCCTTGTGATCGTCATCGGACCAATCTTAATTCTCATCAGCTTCTTAATCATCCGCTGGCTGTGGGACTTGTTTTGGTAACCTTGAGCCACAATCAAAATAGGAGGACTAACTAATGGAAATGCAATTAATATCAAATCAACAATTAAGTTCAAAGTCGGGTATGGAATTGACCCACCAAAAAATGATGCAAACCCTCGATTGGGCTTACGAACAAACATTAACTGGTTTACCAGGAGAGCGTAGTATCTTTGAATTAGCAAATGACTATTTAGTAAAGTATGAACCAGAACAAGCGATTAATCACATGGTTCGCTTTCAAACATCTAAAGCGGCCACGTCAGGATTTGTTACTGGGTTTGGAGGTTTATTGACCTTACCGATTACTTTGCCAATTAATATCACAACCGTGATTCTCTTTCAGATTCGCATGATTGCCACAATTGCGCATATCCGGGGCTATGATTTAAAATGTGATCAAGTTCGCACACTCGTTTACGCCACTTTAGCAGGAACGACAGCTGGAGATATTTTAAAAAAAACGGGAATAAAAGTCAGTAATGAAGTTTTAAAAAACTGCATCAAAAAGTTGCCGGCTAAGACAATTCGTCATATCAATAAACAAGTTGGCTTTCGATTAGTGACAAAATTTGGAACGAAAGGTACGATTGTTCTTGGGAAAGCTATTCCCGTTGCTGGTGCTTTGTTTGGTAGCGCTTTCGATGCTGGGACCACATATACATTAGCCAAATTAGCTAAAAAAACTTTTGAACCTATCAAATAAAATTTCAGGAGGAATACGACGATGTTCTATCAAAAAAGATCTGAAAAAGAAATTAAAGCAGAAAAAAGAAGAAATATGCTGAATGGTGCCCTTGAAGGTGGGAAAATGTATGCCGAAACAAGTTCACAGTTTTTGAATTCAGGAGATGAAACAGTTCCGAATAATGGAAATTGGAAATTAGGATTAGCAATTGCCGCTATTGGCGCTTTAGTTGGTGCCGTAGAATCGTCTAAAAAAGAAGTTAAAACACGCACTGGCTTTTGGAAATAACTGAAAATATTTAAGTAAGGACACGAGTTAGCTACTGTTTGAGGCGAACTCGTTTTTTTATTTGAAGTGAAAGGTGCAAATCGAAATCGCGAGTATGTCCTAAAAAATGCCAGCGTTGCTGAGTAAATTTAGCGAATGCTTGTGTAATCAGCAACAGAAAAACAGTGGATGAGTGGCGACTCAGACGCTGTTTTTCGTTTGTCGCTCGTTTGTCGCTCGTTTATCGCTCGTTTATCGCTCGTTTATCGCTCGTTTATCGCTCGTTTATCAGAAATTTTGGTATCAGGTTGAGTGATAATCAGGGCAGCGGTCGCCGTTATTGATACTAAATCCGACGATTTTCTCCGAGTTGCTGCGTTTTTTTATGTGAATTTTTTTGATTTAATCATAGTTTTGCAAGGGGGTGACTGCTATACTTAAGTTTAAGTACAAGCTAGTACCATTGGGGGATGGTGCTTACG
>JBOFQK010000041.1:0-6306 GCA_051660865.1 Culicoidibacterales bacterium
CAGCTCGTGTTAGATATTTTCGCCAAACGGGCCAGAACGAAAGAAGGACGCTTACAAGTCGAATTAGCCCAACTTGAGTACTTATTACCGCGCTTACGTGGTCAAGGTGAACAATTGTCACGTTTAGGGGGCGGAATTGGGACACGTGGACCAGGGGAATCAAAATTAGAGACTGATCGCCGTCATATTGTCGGGAAATTAGAAGATATTCGTGAAGAGTTAGCGAAAGTCCAAAAACATCGCGATCGCCAACGCGAACAACGTAAGGCGAGTGAGCATTTCCAAATTGCTTTAATTGGTTATACGAATGCCGGGAAATCAACGATTTTCAATCAACTGAGTAAGGGGCATTCATTTGCGGAAGACAAACTGTTTGCGACCCTTGACCCACTCGCGCGCCAATATGTGCTGCCATCAGGAATGGTTGTTATTTTAGCTGATACGGTTGGTTTTATCCAAGATTTACCAACACGCGTTGTCGCTGCTTTCCGTTCAACGTTAGAAGAAGCGAAAG
Organism: Culicoidibacterales bacterium; assembly: GCA_051660865.1. GTDB lineage: Bacteria > Bacillota_I > Bacilli_A > Culicoidibacterales > ZOR0006 > ZOR0006. The sequence continues at coordinate 515 of JBOFQK010000041.1, forward strand.
CCGCTGATTTATTGTTACATATCGTTGATGGCGCGAATGCGAATTACATCGGGCACGAACAAACAGTTGAGCAATTATTAACTGAACTTGAAGCTGATCAAATTCCTAGTTTAACGGTGTACAACAAAAATGATTGCATTCCAGCGACGTTTTTACCAAGACAATTGCACCATGTGCGCATCAGTGCACAAGATGCAGCGGATATTGAACGGTTAGGACAGGCGATTGAAGCACGCTTATGTCAATTGTTTGAACCGTATCATTTTTGGTTGACACCAGAACAACTCGATTGGCATCATCGTTTGCAACGGCAAACAATTTTACAAACATTCACCTATGATGAGACCAAAAATGCTTATGAAGTGCAAGGTTATATGCCACCAACCGGAACTTTTAGTGCCTATGTGCGAAAATTAGCTAATCAAAAATAGTCAAAAAATCAACATCACCTGTCAAAGTGATGTTTTTTTTGTGAATAAAACCCAAAAAAATCTGGTTAAAAACAAGAAATACTTAATAAATTTATTTTTAATTTATTAGTCACGCGCGTTTTTTTGGCGAAGTTATAAAATAATTGGAGAAATGCTCAAAAATAACCAGGCATAAAAAAAACAAGCTAAAATATGATACAATGAATGAAATTAAAGTTAATGAAAGCAAGGAGATGGATGTATGAAGCGAACACGATTGTTTACCCCAGGACCTGTCATGGTTAAGCCAGAATGGATGGAAATCATGAGCCAACCGTTTATGCATCATCGCGGGCAAGAATTTGCCAGTTTAATGCAACGGTTGCAACCAAAATTGCAATATACGTTTCAAACTCAAATGCCAGTCATGGTGATGGCGGGATCAGGAACGTTAGCAATGGAGGCAGCAGTACTGAATATTTTCGCAGCTGGCGAGCATGTCCTTGTTGTGAGTATTGGTTATTTTGGTGAAGTTTTTGCGAAAATTGCCGAACGGAATGGTTTGAAAGTGACCAAATTAACCTTTAGCGATGGAATGGCAGCTGATCCGCAAGCAATTGCTCAAGCGTTAGCGGCTGATGCAACGATTAGTGGGATTTTAGTGACGCACCATGATACCGCAACGGGGATGGTGAATGATTTACACGCGATTGGTGCGATTGCCAAGGCGCATGATGTCATAGTTGTCGTTGATGCGATTAGTGGCTTAGTTATTCATGAATTGAAAATGGATGAATGGGGACTCGATTGTGTGCTGACGGCTTCGCAAAAAAGTTATTTCTTGCCACCAGGGTTAGCCTTGTGCGCCTGTAGTCAACGGGCTTGGCAGCGGATTGAAGCGCAAACACCAAGAAGTTATTACCAAGACTTTAGCGCTTATAAGCAAATGTGGGAAACAAAAAATCAAACGCCATTTACGCCCCCGATTCCGTTATTAATTGGGCTAGAGTTAGCGTGTGATGCGATTATCAAGGAAAGTTTACCGCAATTGCAAGCGCGTCATGAAGTGCTTCGCCAAGAAGTACAACACCGTCTTGAGGCACTTGGTTTTACATGTCCAGTCAAGCAACTAGACGCACAAGGGAATGTGCTCGTTGCCGTAGAAATGGCGCAAGGGGCGAAAGCATTAACTGAACATTTAGAGCAAGTCGGAATTATGGTGGCACCAGGTCAAGGTGCGCAAATTGATACCGTATTCCGCGTCGGATGTATCGGTGAACTAAGCCAGGCTGATTTTGAGTGTTTATATACCGAATTAGCACAGTATCAAGCAAAAAAGCAATAATCTAAAAAAATGAAATATGGGGGAAATCCAGATGAGTTTTGCATTCGAATTGGGAAGAAATAGTGCAATCGCGAATTTTACGCGTCAATATTGCCAAACGGAAACAGAAGTATTAGCAAGTGAAGGTTTCGAAAAAGTATTAGCAAGTTATCTTGTCCGGATCGAAAAACGTCAATCACGGACGTATCAATTTTTAACAACATATTTTGCGCAAGAGAAAATTGGTAGTGAATTAAAGCGGCTATTTAAATTATTACTTGTATTTGAAGCGTGTGAAATTCGTGGGGAAGCTTATCGGGCAATTTTAGATGAAAAGCACGGCTTGATTGAAGTGATTGAAGATTTTTATGATTATTGGCGTAGTCTTGAGCGTTACGCAGTCATTTATAATGCCGAGCAACGACACACAAAAGGGTTACAAGCACGGCAGTTTTTACAAACGAATACGGATTTTGCGAACTTAATTTTAAGTTTATACCGTCAAATCGAAGAAACGGTTCAAGGACATCATCACCAAGTGTATCGACAATTAATTGCGGGGGTTAATGCGGGGGTAGTTGTGCATCAACCGAAAACGTTATTACCAGCAACGTATGCTTTTTTAGAGAAGACGGCGATGATTGAATCGGTTGTGTTGCATCCACCATTTATCACGTATCCAGCGCAAACAACGCGTAACGGTTTATTTAATGAAGTGAGCGAAAATCCAGTGTTAGCCACGGATTATGAAGCGAAAAAATTCTTCTGTTTCCCGGTGAAAGTCGGTTCATTATTAGCGTTTGTGTATTTCCATCGTGATTTTATGGCGCAAGGAATTACATTAGCGAACCTGTTTGAAATGGCGACACCAACGGAAACAGCAACGCGCAAACCTGATTTAGTCTATGTCTATGGAATGCCGGAAACAAATGGTCAACAAGCGTGCTTCTACCACGATCAAGCCGAAGCGATGTATGTTGGGTATGCGACGTATAATGAAGCCCACGATTACTTTGGCTACATGAAAAAAATGTTATTAACGTTACATAATGTCGCAATGATTAACCAAGGGAAGCTGCCATTACATGGAGCAATGGCGCAAATTGAATTCTTTAGTGGTAAAACAGCGAACGTTGTCATTATTGGTGATAGTGGTGCCGGGAAATCAGAAACACTAGAAGCGTTACGGACAGTCAGTCAAGGAATTATTCGTCAAATGACAATTATGTTTGATGATATGGGGACGTTACAACTTGATGAGTCAGGGAAAATTGTTGCAACGGGGACAGAAATTGGTGCCTTTGTCCGCCTTGATGATTTAGAAACTGGCTATGCGTATCGGCAAATTGATCGCAGTGTCTTTATGAATCCAGATAAAGTCAATGCCCGTCTTGTAATTCCAATTGCGACGTATCAAGAAATTATGACACCACAACCAGTTGATTTATTCCTTTATGCGAATAACTACGAACGTGGTGAGGCACTTGATTTCTTTGCCAATGTTGAGCAAGCACACGAAGTCTTCGTGGCTGGTGCCCGGATGGCGAAAGGGACAACGCAAGAAATTGGGCTCGTAAAATCATACTTTGCGAATCCATTTGGACCAGTTCAACGCCAAGCGCAAACAGATGTCTTGTTACAAGATTACTTTGCTGCACTATTCAGTGAAGCAATCCAAGTTGGTCAAATCCGGACAGAACTTGGCTTTAGTGAGTCAGCGCAAACTGGACCTGCGAAAGCAGCAGTAGCGTTACTTGACTATTTAGAAAAAATGTAAACGAAAAACCGAGGTCGACTCGGTTTTTTTTATACAATCAAAAAAAACCACGCCGGTGAAGGTGGCGTGGTAAGTGGTTAGTTGGTTTCAAAAAATTTTGTAATTGCTTGCGTACCGAGGTGATTGAGACTTGGATCAGCTGCAACGAGGCTTTCAAAAATTGCTAAAACTCGTTCCACACCGGTTAAGGTTAAACCAGCCAGGTGTGCTTCAGCAACGGCGATACGCATATCTTTGATAAAATGAGCGACATAAAAACCTGGTGCAAAATCAGCTGCCAATACTTTAGCACCGTTATTGGTCAATTGCCAACTCGCCGCCGAACCGCTACTTGCTGTCGCTAACATTTTGGCTGGATCAAGGTTTTGCGCTTTGGCATAGGCAAGCAGTTCCGCCATGCCGAGTAAATTGTTAGCAATCGCAATTTGATTAGCCATTTTCGCATGTTGCCCCATTCCGGCTGGACCGAAGTGGGTAATTGTTTGCCCAAATAAAGTCAATAACGGATAGACAAGATGAAAATCGGCAAGATTACCACCGACCATAATTGATAGCGTGGCATTTTTGGCCCCCACATCACCACCAGTAACCGGGGCGTCTAGCGTATGTAAATCACGAGTAATCGCGACATCGTGAATTCGGCGCGCGAGTGATGGCGTTGATGTCGTTAAATCGACAATGAGCGTACCTGGTTTCGCGTGGGCGAGAATCCCATTTGCTTCATCAAAATAAACCGCATCAACATCACTAGGTAACCCGACCATTGTGAAAATGACATCGCTTTGGCTAGCAACTGCTTTTGGGCTGTCAGCCCATGTCATCCCCGCATCAATGAGTGGTTGTGCTTTTGTTTTCGTTCGGGTAAAGCCTGTGACCGGATACTGATGTTGTAATAAATGTCGGACAAGTTCACTGCCCATAACCCCAAGTCCAATAAAACCTATTTTTGTCATTGGAATTCCTCCTTTTAGTTGTTACTTTCTAGTATAGCAAAAAAAACGAGACACTGATGGAAAAGCGTAAAATTTCATCAAACATTCGGGAATTTTTTCAGTAGTCGCCGTTTTCTTCCTACGCGCCTAATAGATTTTGTGGTATAAATAAATAGCAGAGAGTAAACGTAAAGGACGTGAGAAAATGAATGTTGAAATTATTTGTGTAGGGACAGAACTATTATTAGGTGAAGTGTTGGATACGAATTCGCATTATTTAGCGAAAGTGATTGCTGAATATGGGTTGAATCATTATTATCGCAGTATTGTTGGTGATAATCGCGAGCGAATTTTAGCCGTGATCACGACTGCGTTTGAACGCGGTGCCGACTTGGTTATGATGTGTGGTGGTCTTGGTCCAACGCAAGATGATGTGACGAAACAAGTTGCTGCCGAATTTTTGGGCTTAACACTTGTGAATGATCCAATTCAGCGAGAAATTATTGCCAAAAAATATGCGCGTTTAGCCGAACAAACAATCCCCGAAAGCGTGTACTGCCAAGCTGATTTTCCAAGTGAAGCGGAGATTTTCCCAAATGATAATGGGACGGCACCGGGGTGTTTGATGACAAATGGGGACCAAAAAATTCTCGTGTTACCAGGACCACCAGCTGAACTGAAATTGATGGTGGAAACATATGTGCGACCAGTATTGAAGCGTTGGCAAACGAGTAAAATTTATTCGCGTGTGTTTAATTGTTTTGGGCTTGGTGAAAGTGTCATGGAAGCAGCCTTGTTTGATCTTGAGTTGGCGCAAACACCGCTGACTTTAGCGCCTTATGCGAGTGAAGGAACATCACGTGTGCGAGTGAGCGTTCAAGCGATTGATCAAGCGACGGCAAAGAAGTGGCTTGATTGGGCGCAACGTGAAATTGAAGCACGCATCGGTGAGGCGATTTATAGTGTTGGTGAGCAAACGTTGCCGCAACTGATGAGTGAACATTTAGCTAAGCAACGGATTGGGATCATTGATTTGACAGCGCAAGGACAATTGTTTTGGCAGGTACAAGTGACACCACTCGCACAAGTGTTTGTTGAACAGATGGCAGTTTCATCCAAAGCACAATTACTTGAGCAACTGCAAGTGAAAACACTAGCTGAGGCAGTTGTTCGTTTGGCGCAACATTTTGACTTACATCAAGTTGTGATTATCCAGACGCTTCGCGAACACCGCGATGACTGTGCGTATGCATTGACAACATATAACAAAAATGGAAATATTGAGTGGACAACGACAATGCAAAGTTTAGTTGCGTATCACCAACAACCAGAACGAACGGTGACGAAAC
>JBOFQK010000042.1:0-1092 GCA_051660865.1 Culicoidibacterales bacterium
TCTTGATTAAAGGCCTCGATTTGTGACAAGGTCATGTTTCGTGACAAGGTATCATAGTCAACAGTCATAAACCGTAAGGTCTTATTTTCACTGAAATTTTGTTTAATTACTTCATTTCCTGCTAGCATCACCCCAATAGTTGCATTCACGAGCACCATGCCGGCTATCATAATGATTAATGGAAATAACCAGCGCCGAAAATGACTGATAAAGCACTTCTTTAAATACCAGAGAAAAAATTGGAATTTAGACATCAAACAATTCCCCCTTTCGCATGTATAAAACGCGATCAGCAATTGTTTCATAAATTTGATTATGCGAAACAATGACTAAGGTTTTCCCCGCCGCTTTTTGTTTCGCTAATTGGGCGACAATTAGGTTTTCCGTCGCCTCATCAACATTGGCACTCGGCTCATCAGCCATGATTACTTCCGGTGCTTGGAGTAACACGCGTGCAACGGCGACCCGTTGTTGTTGACCACCAGATAATTGGGATGGCTTACGTTTACTCAAATGTCCAATCGCAAGTTCATCTAATATTTGTTGTGCGAGTCGCTCGGTTTCGCGATAATTTTCCCCTTGATATAATCGCGGAAGCATCACATTCTCAATCACAGTTAACTGTGATAATAAATTGAATTTTTGGAAAATAATTCCTACTTTTTCATTGAGATATTGTGCCCGTTGGTTCGCACTTAAGGCATGTAAATCTTGGCCTTCAAAGGCAATTGTTCCCGAACTTGGTTCATCCAATAATGCCATTAAATTTAATAATGTCGTTTTTCCTGATCCAGAAACCCCACGGATAAATAAACATTCTCCTTTAGCCACGGTTAAATTCAAAGCTTGTAAAACGATTGTTTCTTCCCCGTACTGTTTACTAATATTTTGACAAACAATCATTTTTTTCCCCTACTTTTTTAATATTTCATAATCGATGTAGCAACACCTTTAATTCGCTACTGTGGCTGCATCTACTGTTTGTACTCCCATAACTAAAAAACCACTACACACTAATAAACTTATTTTTTTTAACATTTTAAATTCCTCCTTTTGTTTTTACAAACCTAATCTTAACATATTAAAACAAAA
>JBOFQK010000043.1:0-1668 GCA_051660865.1 Culicoidibacterales bacterium
TCGCCTCATGTTCATGTAAAGTGAGCTCACCACTAAAGTGCTCAACTCGATAAAAATGTAATTCCACTACTGCTGTTGGATGTTCATCAGTTGTCACCGCATAGCAGTGAGGCTCAATCACGGCTTCAATCCCTAACTCTTCCACTAACTCACGCGCTAATGCTTGTGCATGAGTTTCTTCCGGTTCAACTTTTCCACCAGGAAACTCCCACATTAATCCATAATTTTTCTTGGCATTGCGCTGTGCCACCAAAATTTCGCCAACTTGATTACGAATAATTGCCGCTACCACGATTACTTTCTTATTTTCCACCTCAATCGCTCTTTTTTATCATTATATGTTAATCTGATTCAAAATAAGCCCCTTGTGCATTTCTACTTTAATTTTGACTGTTCCCGAGTAAATTTCATTCTTAATTTTTTAAGGAAATTATTGATTTCATTCCCTAAAACCTTTAAAATTATTGTGCCTTAATCGGTGAAAGGGGGTCTAAACAGTTCTAATTAAATTGTAAAAAGTTATAAAAAAGTATTGATTTTAGACACTATCCTTGTCATGCTCTGCTCAAGAGGTGATAAAGTTGAAGTATTATTCAATTGCCCAAACGTCTAAATTATTAGGTGTGACGGCTCAAACATTACAAAATTGGGATAGAAGTGGAAAGTTAAAGCCGTATCACACATCAGAAAGTGGTTATCGTTACTATTCCCAAGAGCAATTGAACCGTGATTTGGGTATCAAAGACCCAAATCGCAAAGTTATCGGCTATTGTCGAGTGAGTTCATCAAAGCAAAAAGATGACCTTGAGCGACAAATTGAAAACATGCAAGCCTATTTAATTGCTCAGGGGAAGCCCTTTGAGATTATTCATGATATTGGAAGCGGGATTAACTATAAAAATAAAGGGCTTCAAGAGCTATTAAGGCTCATTACGCAAAATGAAGTCGACAAAGTTGTTGTACTTTATAAAGACAGATTACTCCGCTTTGGATATGAACTTATCGAATATATTGCATCGCTTTACAATTGTGATATTGAAGTCATAGATAACACAAATAAAACAGAGCAACAAGAATTAATCGAAGATATGATACAAATTATCACTGTTTGTAGTGCTCGCCTTCAAGGGCGACGTGCAAATAAAGCGAAACAGATGATAAAGGAGCTGATTGAAGATGATCCTCGCTCAAAAAATTAGACTGTATCCAACTGCTGAACAAGCACAAAAATTGTGGCAATCAGTTGGAACCGCACGTTTTGTTTACAACTGGACACTTGCTCGCCAAGAAGAAAATTATCAAAATGGTGGCAAGTTCATTTCAGACAATGAGTTGCGCAAAGAACTAACACAACTGAAGAAAACCGACCTTGCTTGGCTAAGTGAAGTATCGAATAATGTCGCCAAGCAAGCTGTCAAAGACGCCTGTTTAGCTTATAAGCGGATGTTTCACGGTCTTGCAAAAAAACCACGTTTTAAAAGTCGCAAGCGGTCAAAGCCAAGCTTTTACAACGATAATGAGAAACTCAAAGTCAAATTTCAATCAGTTTTAATTGAAAAAGTTGGTTGGATTCAAACGAAAGAACAGTTACCTACTGAAGGTAAATATACAAATCCGCGGATTAGTTATGATGGGAAGTATTGGTATCTCGCAGTTGGTGTTGAACAT
>JBOFQK010000044.1:0-2468 GCA_051660865.1 Culicoidibacterales bacterium
CGTATAGAGAGTGCCCGAAGCCGATAGCGTGTAACGCTAACAAAACGGGATAGAAAATAAGCCCACCAAAATAGCAAGCTGAGATTGCGCAATTTTGGTGGGTGTTTTTCTGAGTTTTGTAGGCTGAGGCATGTTTAAAAAGAAAGCGTCTGACTGCGGTGCCACTTTGTGGCAACGGACTGGTATGTCAAAAAAGAAAGCAGCTACAGGTGGCTGAGACACCGCCCGTAGCTGCTTTTGTTTTGACGAAGTCCGTAGCAGGAAGCGTGTTTAAAAAGAAAGCGTCTGACACCGTTTTCCACACTAAGGTTACAAGGTGAAAAAGTGCTGTGATGGCGTTTGGTAATGAAAACACGTTCATATGGACGTGTTTTTCTTTTGTGCAAATTAACAAAAAATTAGTTTAAAATTGAGAAAATCAACATTATAACAGATGGAAACCGCTTTACAGTAAAAAATCACTTGTGGTAAGAGTTTTTTTAGATTAATATTATAGTGAATTTAGAATTATAATTAAAGGGAGAAAAATAAAAAATGAAGAACTCAAAATTATTTTCTGGTTTACTCGCAACAGCGTTGGTAACACAGGTATTGTTACCAGGGGTAACTGCAATGGCACAAGAAGGAGAAGCAACGGACGTTGATACGACGGTAACGCTGACAATCATGCATACAAATGACATGCACGGACGATTAGCAGCGGATAGTAACAGTCTTGGGGTCGCGAAGTTGAAAACGTTTGTTGATCAGACACAACCGGATTTATTATTTGATGCTGGTGATGCTTTACAAGGATTACCGTTATCAAATGAATCACAAGGGATGATGATGCTTGAAGCGATGAATGCGATTGGTTATGATGCGATGGCAGTTGGAAACCATGAATTTGATTTTGGTTATGCACAAGCCCAAACATATGTCAATGAAGCAAACTTCCCGATTTTAGCAAGTAATATTCTTGATAAAATTAAAAATGAATCAGCTTTCGAACAAACAACGATGTTTGAACTTTACGGCATTCAAGTTGGTGTTGTCGGGGTAGCGACACCGGAAACGGCAGAAAAAACGCATCCAGACAATGTTGTTGATGTGACATTCCAAGATCCGTATACAACAACGCAAGCAGCTGTTGATCAACTTGAAGCTGATGGCGCTGATATTATTATCGCTTTATCACATTTAGGATTAGACGATTCATCAACTGAACGTGCTGATTTATTGGCTGAACAAGTTGAGGGATTAGATTTAATCATTGACGGTCATAGTCATACAAAATTAACGGAACCATTAGTTGTAAATGGGACACCAATCGTTCAAACTGGTGAATATTTGAACAATGTTGGGGTGATTGAATTAACGTACGATACAGCCACTGATGAAGTGACAATTGCAGCGACGTTAGAAGCGACGAAAGATAATCTTGTCAATTTAGCAGAAGATGAAAGTTTAAGTGCAATTGTGGCGAAAGCACAAGCCGATTTTGATGAGCGGACAAACATTCCAGTCTTTGAAAATTCAGTTTTATTTGATGGGGCACGTGAAAATGTCCGAACACGTGAAACCAACCTTGGAAACATGATTACTGATGCGATGGCAAATTATGGTCAAACTGGTGGCTTCAAAAACCGCACTGACTTTGCCGTGACAAATGGTGGGGGAATTCGCGCGAACTTAAATGTTGGAACGGTAACGCTCAAAGATATTATTACGGTTTTACCATTTGGGAATCAAATTGCCCAAATTCCTTTAACAGGAGCGGAAATCATGGCGATGTATGAAAAGTCAGTTGGTGTCTTCCCAGCGACAAACGGTGGATTCTTACACTCATCAAAAGATATTCGTGTAAATTATAATGTTGCCAATGAAACTGGAGCACGGGTCTTAAACATTGCAATTGCTGATGAAACGGGAACATTCCAACCGTTAGATGAAGCAAAAACATATTATGTCGCAATGCCTGATTTCTTATCAGTTGGTGGTGACGGGTATACGATGTTAGCTGGAAAAACACGTGAAGAAGGTGGGACGCTTGATAGTGTCGTTGCTGATTTCACAAAAGCGACAAGTTTTGATAGTACAGCATATGCTTGGGAGAATGGACCAGAGCGATTACTAGCAACGAATGTCACTGCAAACGAGCCGGTACTAGCTGATCCAGAAACGACGCTTGATCTGTCAAACCAAACAGTAAACTTTGGTCAATTTAGTATCAATTACGATGCCACGTTTGTAGTCAAACAAACTGAAGAAGTGATTACGTTCTTGAATGCAATGTTCGAACCTGTAATGACACTTGATTTAACAACAGGAACGTTAACAATCACTGATAATTTGGCAAGCGCTACGTATGTGTTAACAGCTGACTTGTTTAACTATGAGCTCACGCAACCATTCGTCCGTAGTCAAGCCGTGACAAATTATCAAATTGATTTGACAACGCAAGCAATTATTGTTGATGGTCAAACAAT
>JBOFQK010000045.1:0-2703 GCA_051660865.1 Culicoidibacterales bacterium
GGTGAACTGCAACAGTTTACGCCACTGGTGTTGAGTAAAATCTTTTTTTGTCTGTTGATTATCGACATTATTACGGGGTTTGTGAAAGCACATGTGACCCAAACGTTCACAAGTCGAGAAGCGACGAACGGTTTATTGCGCCAATGCGTGCGGTTTGTCGTGTTTCTCGCCCTTGTTTACGGGCAACAGTTATTGAGCGAAAGTGCCCTGATCCACTCGGTTTTAGTCACGATTCAAGTTGGATTTATCACTGCTTATTGTCGAAGTATTCGTGAAAATTTTCAAGAAATTGAAGGTGATTTTTGGCCATAACGAGTAGGGAGTTGTACGGTGTGCAACTTCCTTTTTTGTTAAGGAATATTTAAATTTGTGAAGAAGTTGTAAAATATATTTTTTTCCGAAAAAATGATTGAATTGCTGTCTAAAACAAGCTAAAATCAAACCATAAAATCTATAATGATTCCCGATTGGAGTCATTATCCAAAGGAGAGACTAGTATGGAAATTCGTCACATCTCAGCACACGAAACATATCCGTTACGTCATGCAGTATTACGCCAAAATTTACCAATCGAAACATGTTACTTTGAGAATGATCTAGCAACCACCACTTTTCATCTAGGCATCTTCGCGGATGATGAACTCGTTGCTTGTGCCAGTTTTGAATTAGATCACTGGGAAGGGCACGACTATCGGTTACGGAGTTTAGCTGTCAGTGCCCATGTTCAAGGTCGTGGCTATGGCGCAATCATTTTAGAAGCAGCCGAATGTTACTTACAATCAATTGGAGCGACAAGTTACTGGTGTAACGCGCGTCAAAGTGCGCAACGGTTTTATGAACGCCTTGGGTTCCAAGCGCATGGTAACCATTTCTTTACTGAATATGCCGGAATTCAACAAAAGATGTCAAAAGTCATTTCTGAAGCAATCATCACATGTGGAATTGCTTAATCGGGAGTGGGTATGCTATCCTTAGTAACATCAAGGAGTAGCTGATTGATGCAATTCAAACAACTTAAAACCCAACAAACATATCCGTTACGGCAAGCAGTATTACGGCCAAATCGACCGTTGAGCGCGTGTCAGTTTCCCGCTGATGATCACGCAACGACGTACCACTTTGGGATCGTGACTGAGGAAGGAAGGGTAATTGCGATTGCCACTTTTCTAAAGACGGAACAAGGTCACCAATTACGTGGGATGGCTTGTGATCCTGCTTGCCAAAATCAAGGACTTGGTTCAAAGTTACTCATCCAAGCATATTGGCACTTACAAGCTTTAGGTATTACAACAATTTGGTGTCAAGCGCGCTTGCGGGCGCGTAATTTCTATGAACGCCTCGGATTTACGAGTGATGGTGTCGTTTTTCACGTCCCTGATGTTGGTCCCCATATCAAAATGGCTTGGACGCAGACACCAATTGAGTGAAAAAAAGCGAAAAAATGAAATTCCCCGCAAAGTTGTCTTGACGCTGCCGGTGATAACTGCTATAATTAACTCTCGTTAGATATGTGTTTACATATATTTAATCACGGTGAAATCATTATCAGTTTTACACTGGTTCGTGAGGGCTAACACGGGAAAACCGATTTCATCAAGAACAAATCCAAACAAAAAACCATCGTCTTTGGCGGTGGTTTTTTGTTGTTTTATTCGCTTTTTCGGCTGAAATATGCTAGATTAAAGTAAGTACTTAATAAAAAAGGGGGGGATCTAATGTTAGAAGTAATTGTGACGTCGGTTGCGGAATATGAACAAGCTGTGGCTGGTGGTGCAGATCGGGTTGAGTTAGTGAGTGCGATGGAGTTGGATGGATTAAGTCCAAGTCATGAGACATTGGTGAAAATTTGTGCGCAAGCAAGCATTCCAGTGCGGGTGATGGTCCGAGTGATGAATCATCGTTTTTATCATACTCAGGCTGAAATTGAGCAGCTGTGCGCGTGGATTGTGGCGCATCGTGAGCTGGCAATTGATGGCTTTGTCATTGGAGGAATTTGTCCGGATGGGAGTGTTGATACACGCTTGTTGGATGCTGTTTCGCAAGTGTGTGGTTCAATTCCCTTGACTTTTCATCGTGCCTTTGATGAATTAACGCCACAGCAGCAATTGCAAGCGTTGCCGGTATTGAAGCGATATCCGGTCGATACAATTTTAACGAGTGGTGGACGAAATCAGCCAATTGGTGAAAATTTAGCCCACTTAGCAGCTTTAGCTAAGGCGGCAAAACCAATCCAAATTTTACTTGGCGGTGGCGTGAATCAAAACGTTGTTCAAAAGCTTGCCGCCTATCCGCAGCTGTCAGCGATTCATGTTGGTAGTGCGGTGCGCGAAGCAAATGATTTTTTGCAGCCAATTAAACCGGAGGTAATCCAACTGTTTCAGCAGCACTTAAGACAAAATCAACAACAATAAAAAACAGGGGGAATAAACATGACACATACACAACTACTTAGTTTAAAACCAACGACAATCGCCGATACGGCAACGATTTTAGCGTATATTCATAAATTGGCGGCTCATGAGCAGGCAACGCATTTAGTCGAAGCGGATGAAGCGACACTTGCTCACGCGTTGTTTGTCGAACAAGCTGCGCAAGCGTTTTTAGTGGACTACAAGGACGAGTGCGTTGGGCTTGTTGTCGTCAGCAAAACGTTTTCAACCTATTTAGGCAAAGTCACGTTATTTTTAGAAGATTTGTATCTCG